>DASZGQ010000095.1:0-4676 GCA_035938735.1 Methyloceanibacter sp. | reverse complement strand
CGGCGCGACTTGATCGAGATCGGCGAGGACATGGTCAATGTGGCCTTCGACGCGCCGATCGACGCCCCGCCGGCGGTGCAGATCGAGGACACCGAGCAGAAGCTCTACGAGCTTGCCGAGACCGGAAAATATGGATCCGGCTTCGAGCCCTTCACCACCGCCCTTACCGACGCCATCGACATGGCGGCCAACGCCTATCGGCGCGATGGTGGGTTATCGGGGCTCGCCACCGGCTTCAGCGATCTCGACCAGCGCATGGGCGGCTTGCAACCTTCCGACCTGATCATCGTCGCTGGCCGCCCCTCCATGGGCAAGACGGCGCTCGCCACCAACATCGCCTATCACGTGGCGCAGACCTACCGGCGCGACCCGGACTCGGACGTCGCGCTAGACGGTGCCGTGGTCGGGTTCTTCTCCCTCGAAATGTCGGCTGAGCAGCTCGCCACCCGCATCATTTCCGAGCAGGCCTATATCCCGTCGGAGCGCATCCGCCGTGGCCGCATCGAATCGGAGGAGTTCGATCGCATCGTCGAGGTCTCCCAGCAGTTGCAGAACCTTCCTCTCTATATTGACCAGACCGGCGGCATCACCGTGGCTCAGCTTGCGGCGCGGGCGCGCCGCCTGAAACGCCAGCGCGACGTCGGCCTTATCGTCGTCGACTATCTGCAACTGTTGTCGGGCTCGACCCGGCGCGCCGCGGAAGGCCGCGTGCAGGAGGTCTCGGAGATCACCACGGGACTGAAGGCACTCGCCAAGGAGCTGCATGTTCCGGTGCTGGCGCTGTCCCAGCTGTCGCGCCAGGTGGAGCAGCGCGAGGATAAGCGCCCGCAACTTGCGGATTTGCGCGAATCCGGCTCCATCGAGCAGGACGCCGACGTGGTGTTGTTCGTCTTCCGCGAGGAATATTATGTTGAGCGGAGGCAACCGCGCGAGAACACCGAAGAGCACAAACAGTGGCAGGCAGAGATGGACATGGTCACCGGCAAGGCCGAAGTGATCATCGGCAAGCAGCGCCACGGGCCCACGGGCACCGTGAGGCTCCAGTTCACGCCCGAATTCACGAGGTTCAGCAACCTCGCCGCGGAGGAGCGGCTGCCGGAGCGCCGGGACTGAGCAGTGCCCCCCCAGAGTTCAATGACGCGACGGCCACCGCGCTCCTCACCATCGACCTTGACGCTCTCATCGCCAACTACCGCACCTTGCGCCACCTGGCCGGCCCGGCCGAATGCGCCGCGGTGGTCAAGGCCGATGCTTATGGGTTGGGGATGGCCGAGGCCTCGCCGGCTCTGGCGCGAGCCGGCTGCAAGACTTTCTTTGTCGCCACGCTCGGCGAAGCCGAGGAACTGCGCGCGCTCCTCGGCGACGCGACCATCTACGTCTTGGACGGCCTGCTCAAGGGCACAGCTCCCGTGTATCGCCAGTTTGGCTTGCGTCCCGTGCTCAACAGCGCCGAAGAGATCAAAGAGTGGGGCGCCTTCGCCAAGGACTCGCGCGTGAGGCTACCTGCCGCTGTCCACATCGACAGTGGCATGAACCGGCTTGGCCTTTCCGCCGCGGAGGTGGACTCCATTTCAAATGCCAAGGTTCTGTGGAACTCCTTCGAGCTGACGCTGGTGATGAGTCATCTCGCGTGCGCCGACGAGCCTGACCACCCCAAGAACGTTGCGCAGAGGAAGACCTTCGACGCCCTGCGCGCCAAATTGCCGAAGGCTCCCGCGAGTCTCGCCAACTCAGCCGGCATTCTGCTGGGAGAAAGCTATTGCTACGATCTTGTCCGCCCCGGCATCGCGCTTTATGGCGGCAGGGCGCGCCGGACGGGCGCCAATCCTTTTTCGCCAGTGGTGCATCTCGCGGGCCGCATTCTGCAAGTGCGCGAGGTCGCGCCAGGCGAGACGATCGGTTATGGCGCGACGCGCATAATGAAACGCCCTTCGCGCATCGCCGTCCTCGCCGTAGGCTATGCCGACGGTTTCTTCCGCGCGCTGTCGGTCGCAGATGGTAGAGATGGCTTGCAGGTCTATCTCGGATCGCATCCGGCGCCGCTGCTTGGCCGTGTGTCGATGGACCTGATCACGGTTGACGTGACCAACGTGCCCGAGGCTATGGCCAAGCGCGGCGCCTGGGTGGAGCTCATCGGGAGGAATGTGACCGCTGATGAGTTTGCCGCCCGCGCTGGCACCATCGACTACGAGGTCCTCACCAATCTCGGCACCCGCGCCGCGCGGCGTTACCTGGGCGGCTAGCACACATCATGGCTAAAGCCTCCAAGGCCTTTGTCTGCCAAGCCTGTGGGGCAATGACCACGCGCTGGTCCGGCAAATGCGGGGCCTGCGGCGGGTGGAACAGTATCATCGAGGAGGCCGTGGCTCCCACCGGACCCCCGTCGCTCGTCGCCATGAGAGGGGGCAAAGGCAGGGCTGCCTCCTTCGAAGGCCTGCAGGCAGAGACCCGCGATGCGCCACGACTGCCGACCGGGATGGCTGAGTTCGACCGCGTACTTGGCGGCGGCCTCGTGCCTAGCTCTGCCGTGCTCGTCGGCGGCGACCCCGGCATTGGCAAATCGACGCTCCTGCTCCAGGCCGCAGCAGCCCTTGCCTCGAGCGGCGCATCTGTCGTCTATCTCTCCGGGGAGGAGGCGCCGGCGCAAGTACGCATGCGGGCCGCGCGCCTTGGCCTCAGCCAAGCCCCGGTGGCGCTCGGCACCGAGACCAACCTTGCCAATATCATCGCAACCTTGAGCAAAGCAAAGGCGCCTGCGCTGATCGTCATCGATTCGGTGCAGACGCTGTGGTCGGAGGGATTGGAGGCGGCGCCAGGCACTATTTCACAGCTTCGCGGCTGCGCCTCCGCGCTGGTGAGCCACGCCAAGGGAAGCGGCTCGACGCTGGTCCTGGTCGGTCATGTCACCAAGGACGGCCAGATCGCCGGCCCAAAGGTCATCGAGCATATGGTTGACACCGTGCTCTATTTCGAAGGTCAAAGCGGCCACCAATTCCGCATCCTCCGCGCGGTGAAGAACCGGTTCGGGCCGACCGACGAAATCGGCGTGTTCGAGATGCGCTATGAGGGGCTGCAACAGGTGGAGAACCCTTCGGCCCTGTTCCTCAGCGACCGCGACCGAGGGGCCCCGGGCACGGCGGTCTTCGCTGGCATGGAAGGCACGAGGCCGATCCTTGTTGAATTACAGGCTCTTGTCGCGCCGTCTTTACTCAGCATGCCAAGACGCGCCGTGGTCGGCTGGGATCCCAATCGGCTTGCCATGCTCATCGCCGTGTTGGAGACCCGCTGCGGCACCAGGCTTGGCGCCCATGACGTCTATCTCAATGTGGCTGGCGGCTTGAAACTCGGCGATCCGGCCGCCGACCTTGCCGCCGCCGCGGCGCTGCTCTCATCTTTCACCGGCCGACCGGCGCCGGAGGATACCGTCTATTTCGGCGAGGCCAGCCTTACCGGTGCGGTGAGGGCCGTAGGTCACATGGACCAACGCCTTAAGGAGGCCACGAAATTGGGGTTCACGCGGGCGGTTGTGCCAGCGGCCTGTGCCCTGGACCGGCAGCTGGCGGAGATCAGGCTCGTGCCGCTCTCCCAGCTCAACGAACTCGTGGCCTGGTTCGGGCTGCCGGAGAGGGACTGAATCAAGGCCCCGCATGCGACAATGCGCCGGACTTGGTATCCACCGTTGCCGGTTCGGGTCATTTATGCTTCATCGCGGGGAATCGTGATAGTCTCCGCCGCGCCTCTCCAAGGAGCCTCGTGCCATGCCATTTTCCTGGCTCGATGTCATTCTCACCATCATCATGCTCGTATCGGGATTCCTCGCCATGGTGCGTGGGTTCACGCGGGAGGTCTTGTCGATTTTCTCATGGGCCGTGGCCGCAGTCGCCGCGCTCTACCTGACGCCAAAATATTGGCAGTCCGTCGCGTCCTACTTTCACTCCCCCGCTTTTGCCCAGATCGGCTTCGCCGCCGGGGTCTTTATTATTACCCTGATCGTCGTCAGCCTGATCACCTTCCGCATCTCCGACCGCGTGCTCGATAGCCGCGTCGGCGCTCTCGATCGCACCATGGGCTTTATCTTTGGGCTGGCGCGAGGATTCCTCCTCGTCGCCATCGTATTCATCCTGTTCAGCGCGCTTGCCAGGGACCAGCCAGGTTGGATCACCGAGGCACGCTCCTACCCGATCCTCAAGCAAACACAGGTAGCCATCGAATCGCTGCTGCCGGCGAACCCGGAGCAATATCTCCCGGGCGGTAAACACGAGGAGACTCCTGAAGGCCCGCCTGCGGCGCCGGGTGCCCAGCCTGGGGCGCCCTCCGATGCTGCGCCGGCGGCGCCACCGTCTGACCAGCGCTCGCAGGCGCCACGTTTCGTGAAACCGGTTGTGTGGACGCGTGCGGCGTTTGGGATTGAAGCGCCGATGAAGGCGCCTATCTAAAGGAGGCGAGGACGCGTGTGACCAACCACGTTGACGCTGACGATCAGGGCCTGAGGTGGCTCGACGAGGACCGCCTGCATGAGGAATGCGGCGTGTTCGGTATCTTCGGCCATCCCGATGCTGCGGCCCTCACGGCTCTCGGCCTGCATGCGCTTCAACACCGCGGCCAGGAAGCCGCTGGCATCGTCAGCTTCGACGGCGCTCATTTCCATACCGAGCGGCGTTTGGGCCTGGTCGGCG
>DASZGQ010000094.1:0-5169 GCA_035938735.1 Methyloceanibacter sp. | reverse complement strand
ACGCCGAGACCGTCAACACCATCAAGGAGCTGCTCGAGACGCGCGTACGTCCCGCCGTGGCCCAGGATGGCGGCGACATCACCTTTCAGGGCTATCGCGACGGCGTCGTGTTCCTGCATATGCGCGGCGCCTGCTCTGGCTGCCCGAGCTCGACGGCGACGCTTCGTCACGGCATTGAGAACCTGCTCCGCCACTTTATCCCGGAAGTGCAGGAGGTCCGCCCGGTGTAAGTGTGCCACCGCGGCAGCTGCGCTTAGACGAGATCGCGCGCATCATCTAACGGACTCATGAATATCCTTGCGCTTGACACCAGCATGGGCGCCTGCGGTGCTGCCCTGCTCATCACTGACAAGACCTCCCGCCGCATGGTCCTTCTTGAGGAGAGGATGATGCGCGGCCACGCCGAAGCGCTGATGCCCATGGTCGCGAACGTGATGAAAAATGCAGGTCTCGACTTCAGCGCGCTCGATCTAATCGCCGCGACCTTGGGGCCTGGAAGCTTCACCGGCGTGCGCATCGCCATAGCTGCGGCGCGTGGCTTTGCCTTGGTCACTGATGCAAGGCTTTGGGGCACCGACTCGCTCACCGTGATGGCGAGAGCGGCTCTGACGGCGGGTGCCGTCGAGGGGGGCCACCCGTTGGCGGTCGCCGTCGATGCGCGGGGCGAGAGTCTGTATTTGGGACTCTATAATGGGGACGGCCGCGGGCTCGCCGGCCCGCTGCTGGTCAGCGCTGACGAGGCGGGGTCTCTCCTGCCGGATGATCTTGCCACTGCCGTGGGAAGCGGGGCGGTGCATCTCGCGCAAGCGGCAATGCGGCGCGGGAGACGCGTGGACGCGACGCTCCCAGATTTGCAGCCGAGCGCCGCGGCGCTCGCCGAGCTTGCCTTGGAGGCGAACGAAACTTTACCGACCTTGCGTCCGCTCTATCTCCGGCCGCCGGACGCGAAGCCGCAAGCGGCACCAGCAGTGGCGAGGCGCTGATGAGCGTGACCGCTTCAGCGATCGACGTGCATCTTGCCGGCCCCGCCGATGCGCCCACCATGGCAGCGATTCACGCAGCATGTTTTGCGAGGAGCTGGAACGCTGGCGCAATCGGACAATTCTTAGTTGCTCCCGGCTGCTTTTCGCTTCTCGCCTCGACCACATCGCAGCAGCCCGCGCAAGGCTTCCTGATCGGAAGGAGCGTTGGCGACGAAGCCGAGCTGTTGACGTTTGCAGTCCATCCAGGCCACCGCCGCATTGGTCTTGCGCGCGCTCTGCTCGGCGCCGCCATCACTAGTTTACGAGCGGCCGGCACCAAACACCTGTTTCTCGAAATGGCGGAGGGCAATGACCCCGCCCGCGGCCTTTATCAGTCGCTCGGAGCTGTCGTCGTGGGGCGACGGAAGCGCTATTATGAGCACGGCGCGGATGCGGACATCTTCAGTCTTGCCCTTTGAGGCTCGACTGAAGATGATGACCGAGGTCCGGAGAGCCAGCGCCGAGAGATGGACAAGACAGCCTCACGGGAAAGCCGGATCGAGCGCCTCTGCGCCGAGCGGGGGATGCGCATGACCGGCCAGCGCCGGGTTATCGCCAAGGTGCTGTCAGAGGCCGACGACCACCCTGATGTGGAGGAGCTTCATCGCCGGGCGGCCGCCTGCGATCCTCGCATCTCGCTTTCGACCGTATATCGCACCGTGCGCCTATTCGAGGGCGCGGGCATCCTCGAGCGCCACGAATTTGGTGACGGTCGCCGCGCCCGCTACGAGCCTGCCGGCCACGGCCACCACGATCACCTGATCAATGTGGGCACCGGCGAGGTGATCGAGTTCAAGAACGAGCAGATCGAGCGTTTGCAGGAGACGGTGGCGCGCGAGCTCGGCTTTCGTCTGATCGGCCATCGACTTGAGCTGTTTGGTACGCCGCTCAAAGTGAGTCCCCTCAAGGGCGGCAAGAGCTAGCGCGACGCATCATGCGGGGACTCCGTGCTTGGCTTGTGTTGACGGCGTTCTTTGCCTTCACCTTCCCTTTGATGCCGGTCCAGCTTCTGTTCCTTTGGACCGGCTCGCGCTATGCCCGGACCTTTCCCCATTGGTATCACCGGCAAGTTTGCCGGATTGTCGGCATCCGCTTGCATATCGACGGCGTCGTAGCGCGCCAACGCGGCGTGCTGCTCATCTCCAACCATGTGTCATGGCTCGATATCACCGTGCTTTCGGCGGTGGCGCCGGTTTCCTTCGTGGCCAAGCAGGAGGTGGCATCCTGGCCGTTCGTGAACTGGCTCGCCAAATTGCAACGCTCGGTCTTCGTTGACCGCACGCGCCGCAGCGAAGTGACCGACAAAGCGAATGAGATTTTGACCAGGCTCGAAGCCGGCGATCATGTCGTCCTGTTCGCCGAAGGCACGTCGAGCGACGGCAACAGCGTGGTCCCATTCAAGACTCCGCTTTTCGCCGCGGTTAAGCCGACGCGGGCCGAGCCGCTTGGAGCAGACCTCTGCGCACAGACCTTGGCGCTCACTTACACCAAGCTGCACGGCCTTCCGCTGTGCCGGCGCGGGCGGCCCGTGGTCGCCTGGTATGGCGACATGGATTTGGCGAGCCACGCCTGGCGGCTGCTTGGCTTGGGGCCGCTCGACGCACAGATTCGCATCGGCCCACCGGTGCCGCTCGACGACTTTACCGATCGCAAGGAACTCGCCCGCTACGCGGAAGGCAAGGTCCGCAACGACGTAGCCGAGCTGCTGCGCGGCAGCCGGCCGCCCAATCGCGAATTCCGCGTTAGATCGCCCGTCTGAACCTGATGGTCTGGGTCAGAGTGGCCGGCGCGAAGGTTCCATCGTGCATCTGGCGAATGTGCTCGTTGCGATGAAGCGTCACGAGGCTCGCTTGCACGCCGCGATCTGCGCTCTCGGCATCGGCGAAATACCCCTCGTTCAATGTCAAGTTAACGATGTCGTCCTTCGACATGGCGCCCGCCTCGTTCAGCCCATGCATGATGAAGTCGGAGAGCGACAGCTGTGGCGCTTGCGACAATTGCGACGGCGGAGTGAGCTGGGGCGCAGGTGCCGAATTCGCAAGCGGCAGCACGTTCGCCATGCGGCGATGCTCGACCTCCATGAGCTTGCTCAGCGCGCCGAGCTCGGATTTCAGCTCCGACACTCTGCTCTCGCGCTCGCTCTGGAGCTGCTCGATCATTTTCTCAAACTGAGCATAAGAAGCGCTGATCTGGTCCTCTATGAGTCTGGCTCGTTCCTGCAAATCAATCCTGATGTCGCGCATGGCCGCCTCCCCGCATTTGCCGCGCCAAATTCCGCAAGGCCCCGGCTCAGGCCCGCTGGCCTCACTGTGGACAAGGCGCAGCCCTTACGGAAGAGCCGGACGCAACTTCCTGTGCATGATGACACTGCGGCAACAGTTGAAGGACTGATTCTTAGGGTTCTTTCGCGCGCTTAACCGGCTGTCGCGCCTTCGCCTTTGCCGTCTCGGGGAGGAACGCTGCGAGCAAGCCGATCGCCGGCAAGAACGCGCACACATGATAGACAAACACAATTGACGTGTGGTCGGCGAGCTTGCCAAGCACAGCAGCGCCGATACCGGCGAAGCCGAAGGCCATGCCGAAGAACAGTCCCGCCACCATGCCGACGCGGCCGGGAATCAGGGTTTGCGCGTAGACGACGATTGCCGGAAATGCCGACGCGAGAATGACGCCGATAATGATGCTGAGCACCGCCGTCCATAGCAGATCGACGTAGGGGAGGAGCAGAGTGAAGGGCAGCACACCCAGGATCGACCACCAGATCACGCGGCGCGCCCCAATGCGGTCGCCGATCGGTCCGCCGATCACGGTGCCGGCTGCGACGGCGCCGAGAAAGATAAAGAGATAGATCTGCGCGCTCTGCACCGTGAGATTGAAAGTGTGGATCAGGTAGAAGGTGTAGAAGCTCGTGATGCTCACGAGATAAAACTGCTTGGAGAAGGTTAGCGCGAGCAGGATGCCAATCGTGCGCCGCACCTTGCTTTGCCCGAGGCTCGATATGGCACGCATCTCGTCGACCGATGCGTCGTTGCCGTTATTGAGCTTGATGGTCTTGCCGTACCAGGCGCCGATGCCGGTTAGCATCGCCATGGCGAGCAGCGCCACGGCGGAGAACCAGGCGATACTCCTCTGGCCGTAGGGCAGCACAATAAAGGCCGCAAGCAGCGGCCCGATGGCCGTCCCGAAATTGCCGCCGACCTGGAACACGGACTGCGCCAGCCCGTGGCGTCCGCCAGAGGCAAGCCGCGCCACGCGCGAGGATTCAGGGTGAAACACCGAGGAGCCCATGCCGATCAGTGCCGCCGCGGTGAGCACCATAAGATAGTTCGAGGCGAACGCCATCAGCAGCAGCCCGATGAGCGACGACGTCATGCCGAGCACGAGCGAATAGGGCGTGGGGTAGCGGTCGGTGTAGTAGCCGACCACCGGCTGCAACAGCGACGCGGTGCCTTGAAAGGTGAAGGTGATCAGCCCGATCTGGCTGAAGTCGAGCGTGAGCGCGGCCTTTAGCATGGGATAGATCGCCATGATCAGCGACTGGATCACATCGTTCAGCATGTGGCAGACGCTGATCATGGCGAGCACCGCGACTACGGTGCCTTCACTCCCATTTGCGCGCGACGACCCGGCAACAGTCCTCTTCCCGCCGCGACGGTTCGGTGTCTTAGCCTCGATCGCCATGTATTGAGCCGTAGAAGTTTCGAGCGGCAGAATTGGGCCAAACACGCGGCTCACTGCAAGGATTCATTTGCGGTGAGGCGTGGCGGATGGCAGCTGCGAGCGCGGCTCCGGCGATGGCGCCGGCCGCGAAGGCACCGCAGCCCCAGCAGCCGTGAGACTTAAGGGGCCCTGTCGGCGAGCAACTCGACAGTCTCTATTCGCGGCGATACAATCCGCCGATCAATTTGACCCGCCTCCGTCGCGGCATGCGGCGTCAAAGCATTATCCATACTCAGCTTTTTGACTCACCGAGAGCTTCGTCCAGCATGCGCTGGGCTCTGGGTATGACATCATGCCCTTTGCTTCCAGCCTCTGCAGCAAGTGCTTAATCGCAAGCATAAGTCCCAAATCTCGTCCATCCTTGATCATGGTGATGCACCTTTCGCAAGCGGACTCAATTGCAGGGCACAGTCGCCTTCAGGATCGT
>DASZGQ010000093.1:0-16496 GCA_035938735.1 Methyloceanibacter sp. | reverse complement strand
ATTGCAGCAGCACATCATTGCCGCCAAGGCCATGCTGCTGGTCGATGGTGAGGCAATCCCAGCCAGACTCGCCGATCAGCTCGATAAGAAAGGGCGAGTTGAGGGTGAGCCACGCGTTGAGCAGCGTGCGCTCCTCTTTCGCCGCGTTGCGGAAGCGGTCCTCGCGCATGGGCTAACGTCAGGCCTTGGCTTCGGCTTCGATCTGGCGCACCGCCTCCGCCATCATCTCGCCGATCACTCTGCGAATCTGATGGTCGGACTGGTCGACGCCCTTGGCATCGAAATCGGCTCGCACTTTGCGGAACACGTCTTCATCGCCGGGGTCGGCCAGGTCTGCCTTGATCACTTCGCGAGCGTAGGCCTGCGCCTCGTCGCCGATGAGCCCCATCTTCTCCGCCGCCCATAAGCCAATCAGTTTGTTGCGCCGCGCAGTGGCCTTGAATTTGAGCTCCTCGTCATGGGCGAACTTCCGCTCGAAGCCCTTCTCCCGATCCTCAAACGTGGTCATCTGCCACATCTCTCCTCATCAGGCGCCCAAGGCGCCGCGAAAACCGCAGAAATCAAGGAAATTTCTCTCTCGCCCTGGGGGAGGGATACCGCCCCGGGTGAGTAAAATCAACAAATCCCGGAAGGCCGGGGACGGGCAAGAGCGGACGTTGTCACTCCCCTCCCCTTACGTTAAGGTCGCCTCAGACCCTGGGTTGATTCCGCAGAAGAGCAATCGGCGATAGGCGCGGTGTGGGCATTCCTTGCCGCGCGCTGGTGGTGTTGTCAGCTCCGACGGGGCCCAAGAATGAGAGGAACGTAAAACATGAACCGGCGTCGCCGCGTATACGAAGGCAAGGCCAAGATTCTGTACGAAGGCCCGGAGCCGGGTACGCTCGTCCAGCACTTCAAGGACGACGCCACCGCCTTCAACAACAAGAAGCATGACAAGATCGAAGGCAAGGGCGTCCTCAATAACCGCATCTCCGAGTATCTGTTCGTGAAGCTCGGCGAGATCGGCGTGCCGACGCACTTCATCAAGCGGCTCAACATGCGCGAGCAACTCATCCGCGAAGTGGAGATCATCCCGCTCGAAGTGGTGGTGCGCAACGTCGCCGCCGGCTCGCTTGCGACGCGGATCGGGGTCGATGAAGGCACCGCACTCCCCCGCTCGATCGTCGAGTTCTATTACAAATCCGACAAGCTCGGCGACCCCATGGTCACCGAGGAGCACATCACCGCGTTCGGCTGGGCCAACCCGCAGGAGCTCGACGACATCATGTCGCTCGCGCTTCGCATCAACGACTTTCTCTCCGGTTTGTTTCTTGGCGTCGGCATCAAGCTCGTCGATTTCAAATGCGAGTTCGGGCGGCTCTGGGAGAATGACCAGATGCGCATCGTGCTCGCCGATGAGATCTCGCCGGATTGCAGCCGGCTGTGGGACGTCGAGACGCAGAACAAGCTCGACAAGGACCGCTTCCGTCGCGACATGGGCGGCCTGGTCGAGGCCTATCAGGAGGTCGCCCGCCGGCTCGGGCTGCACGTGGACAATCCGATGCGGGTGAAGACGGGCCCCGTGCTCGTGCGCTCGAAATAGGCTTGAGGCATGAAGGCGCGCATCACCATCACCTTGAAGCCGGGGGTCCTCGACCCGCAGGGCAAGGCGATCGAGGGCGCGCTGCACGCACTTGGCTTCGGCTCTGCCGGCAATGTGCGTCAGGGCAAATATATCGAGGTCGAGGTGGCCGAGAAGGATCCGGCGCGCGCGCGCGCAGAAGTCGACCGCATGTGCAAGGAGTTGCTCGCCAACACCATCATCGAGAATTACGCCTATGAGCTCGAGGCGGCATAAGCAGGCATGAAGGCGAGCGTCATTGTCTTTCCCGGATCGAATTGCGATCGCGACGCCGCCGTCGCGCTCGAGGCCGCCACGGGACGGCCGCCCGCCATGGTCTGGCACGGCGACACTGAACTGCCGAAGAGCGACCTGATCGTATTGCCCGGCGGCTTCTCCTATGGCGATTACTTACGCTCCGGCGCCATGGCGGCGCACTCCCCCGTCATGCGTGAAGTGATCAAGCGCGCGAAAGCCGGCACGCCGGTGCTCGGCATCTGCAACGGCTTTCAGGTGCTGACTGAAGCTCGGCTCTTGCCCGGCGTGCTTATGCGCAACGCCTCGCTCAAATTCATCTGCAAGGACGTGCATCTGCGCGTGGAGCGCACGGACACGAGCTTCACGGGCCGCTACCGGAAGGGCAACGTGGTCACGTTTGCCATCGCGCACAAAGACGGCAGCTATTTTGCCGACGATGAGACGCTTGCCCGCCTCGAAGGCGAAGGCCGCGTCGCCTTCCGCTATTGCGATCCGCAGGGCCAGGTGAGCGCCGAAGCCAATCCCAACGGCTCGCGCAACAACATCGCTGGTATCTACAACGAGGCGCGCACCGTGCTCGGGCTCATGCCTCATCCGGAGCGCCTGGCGGATCCCGCGCTCAGCGGCACCGACGGGGCCAAGATGTTCACAGGCTTGGTGGAGAGCCTCGCCGCGTAGGTTTGGCGAATAGGAATGTGGGTTTCGTCATTGCCGGCTTGACGCGGCAATCCATTCCATTAGGGCTTCAGCTCGCCGAGAGGTAACGGAATGGATGCCCGGATCAAGTCCGGACATGACCGGGACAGGAACTCGATTCACACTTCCCGCATGAGCAAGCCCCTCCAGAAGATCACGCCAGAGCTGGTCGCCGAGCATGGCTTGAGCCCTGATCAATACCGGCTGCTGAGCGCAGTACTCGGGAGGGAGCCGAGCCTCACCGAGCTCGGCATCTTCTCGGTGATGTGGTCGGAGCACTGCTCCTACAAATCCTCGAAAGTCTGGCTCAGGCAGCTCCCAACCACGGGCCCGCAAGTGATCCAAGGCCCGGGCGAGAATGCGGGCGTTGTCGATCTCGGCGACGGCCAGGCGGCCGTGTTCAAGATGGAGAGCCACAACCACCCCTCCTACATCGAGCCCTATCAGGGCGCAGCGACCGGCGTCGGCGGCATCATGCGCGACGTGTTCACCATGGGCGCACGGCCCGTCGCCAACATGAACGTGCTGAGATTCGGCGCCCCGGACCATCCCAAGACGCGCCACCTCGTCGCCGGGGTCGTGTCCGGCATCGGCGACTACGGCAATTGCATGGGCGTGCCGACCGTCGGCGGCGAAACCAATTTCGACGACCGCTACAACGACAACATCCTGGTCAACGCCATGACCGTCGGGCTCGTGGACGCCAAGCGCATCTTCAAGTCTGCGGCGAAGGGCGTGGGCCTGCCCGTGGTCTATGTCGGCTCCAAGACCGGGCGCGACGGCCTTCACGGCGCCACCATGGCGTCGGCCGAGTTCGACGAGGCGTCCGCCGAGAAGCGGCCGACCGTGCAAGTCGGCGATCCGTTCACCGAGAAGCTGCTGCTGGAAGCCTGCCTCGAGCTGATGCAAGAGGACGCCATCGTGGCCATCCAGGACATGGGCGCCGCCGGCCTCACCTCGTCCTCGGTGGAGATGGCGGACAAGGGCGGCGTCGGCATCGAACTCGACCTCGATCAGGTGCCGACGCGCGAAACCGGCATGACGGCCTATGAGATGATGCTGTCGGAGAGCCAGGAGCGCATGCTCATGGTTCTGAAGCCCGGCGCCGAGAGCATTGCCGAGCGCGTATTTCGCAAATGGGAGCTCGATTTCGCGGTGGTGGGGCGCACCACCGACACCGGCAAGCTCGTGGTGCGCCATAGGGGTGCGGTGCAGGCCGATATTCCACTTTCGGCGCTGGCGCATGCGGCGCCCGTCTATCAGCGTCCCTGGACGCCGCGTCCCAAGCCGGCGAGCATCGCGGCGGAGGACGTGCCGGCGCCAAACAGCCTGCTCGGCGCGTTGGAGACCATGATGGGCTCGCCCCACCTCTCCTCGCGCCGCTGGATCTGGGAACAGTACGACCACATGGTCATGGCCGATACGGTGCAGCGCCCTGGCGGCGACGCCGCGGTGGTGCGCGTGCACGGCACTAAAAAGGGCCTCGCCATCTCTTGCGATGTGACACCCCGCTACTGCGCCTCTGATCCGTATCAAGGTACGAAGCAAGCGGTAGCCGAGTGCTGGCGCAATCTGACGGCGGTTGGCGCCGATCCGCTTGCCATTACCGATTGCATGAATTTCGGCAATCCGGAGCGCCCCGAGATCATGGGCGAGTTCGTCGCAGCAGTGAAAGGCATGGCGGAGGCGTGCACCGCGCTCAGCTTCCCGGTCGTGTCAGGAAACGTGTCGCTCTACAACGAGACCAACGGCGTCGCCATTCCGCCCACCCCGGCCATCGGCGGCATTGGGCTGATCCCTGACGTCGCCGCGATGGCGACGATCGTGCTGAAGCGCGACGGCGACGTGCTGATCCTGATCGGGTCCGAGGGCAGCCATCTAGGCCAGTCGCTCTACCAGGAGCTTGCGTCCGGGAAGTACGAAGGCGCGCCGCCCCCGGTCGATCTCGATGCCGAGCGGCGGACGGGTGACTTCGTCAGAGCACTGATCCGCGAGGGCCGCGTCTCAGCCGTGCATGATATCTCCGACGGCGGCCTCTTGGTTGCGGTGGCAGAGATGGCTCTTGCTGGCGGCCGCGGCGTCGAGCTTATTGCTGCTCTCGAAGGTCTCCCGGCCCACGCGGTTTGGTTCGGCGAGGACCAGGGGCGTTATGTGGTCGCAGCCGCGCCGGAGGAGGCTGCCCGCATCTTGCATGAGGCCTCGCAGGCTGGCATTCCCGCGAGGATTGTCGGAAAGGCGACAGGCAATGCCTTGAAACTCGCGAGCGAAGCGCCACTTTCGCTGCAAGCGCTGCGGACCGCCCATGAGCGCTGGTTGCCGCATTTCATGGACGGCGGCTAAGATCGGCGGGACGAGCGAAGGAGGCGACTATGGCCATGGCGGCCCAAGACATCGAGCGGCTGATCAAGGAAAGCTTCCCCGACGCGCGTGTCTCGATCGACGATCTCGCCGGGGACGGCGATCACTATGCCGCCACCGTCGTCTCGGAGGCCTTTCGCGGCAAATCTCGGGTCGAGCAGCACAAGATGGTTTATGATGCGCTGAAAGGTCAGATGGGCGGGGTGCTGCACGCGCTCGCACTCAAGACCCAGGCGCCGTCCTAAGGGAGATCGCAGACGATGAGCCAACAGGAAATTCAGGACTGGATCGGCAAGCAGGTCGCCAGCAATGACGTCGTGCTGTTCATGAAAGGCACGAAGCAGATGCCGCAATGCGGCTTCTCCATGCAGGTCACCCAGATCCTCAACCGTCTCGGCGTCGACTTCAAAGACATCAACGTGCTCGAGGACATGAGCGTGCGCGAAGGCATCAAGGCCTATTCCAACTGGCCGACCATCCCGCAACTCTACGTCAAGGGCGAGTTCATCGGCGGCTGCGATATCGTGCGCGAGATGTTTCAGGATGGCGAATTGCGGGAACTGCTCACAGCCAAGGGCATTGCGCACAACGCGCAGACGCTGACGGCTTAGCGCTTGCCCGCGCTTGCGCCGGAATGACGCGCAAGCCCCTGCCTTAAATCTGCCTTGCAGCGGTTACACTTCACCTTACAGACAGGTGAAGGAGGCCGTGCCATGACCAAATGGAAGATTGAGGGCCGGGAATTCGGAAACTGCAACTGCTCCTATGGCTGCCCCTGCCAGTTCAACGCTCTCCCCACGCACGGCCACTGCCGGGGCCTGGCCGTACTCGACATCGACAAGGGCTTTCACGGCGAGACCCGGCTTGATGGGCTGAAGGCCGCAGCAGTGTTTCGCTGGCCTGGCCCCATTTACGAAGGCAAGGGCGAATGCGTGCTCGTGCTCGACCGGCGCGGGACGCCGGAGCAGCCGGAGGGCTTCGAATTTGCCGTGGCCAGATCGGCCGAGGCTGGTCGAAGACCGCCGCCCCAATCAGCTTCGAGGTCGACGACACCTACGGCCAGTTTGCCGACATCCATCTCTGTGAGAGCGGCATCGTCCGCTGACAGCCATGGCCGACCTCGCGCTCGAGGCGATCTTCAAGCGCGATACAGCGGTCGTGGGCGCCGCGCTTCTCGCGCTGATGCTGCTTTCCTGGCTCGCGCTCATCACCGGCGCAGGCACCGGCATGGACCCCTTCGCCATGAGCGGATGGCTGCTGCCTTCGGGCGGGCCAGTGGCGCAGAGCTGGAGCTGGACTCCCGCCTATTGGCTGATCGCGTTCTTCATGTGGGCGATCATGATGGTGGCGATGATGCTGCCTTCGGCCTCACCCATGGTGCTGCTCTACGGGCGCGTGGTGCGCCAGGCGAAGCGCATTGGTCAGGTGAAGAACGCACCCGCCTGCGTCGCCGCTTTCGCTCTCGGTTATCTCACTTTGTGGAGTCTTTTCAGCCTCTTTGCCGTGGCCCTTCAATGGGCGCTTGAGCGATCCGGCGCCATGTCCGGCATGACGCTGGTGCGCGAGCCTGCAATTGCCGGCGTCCTGCTCGTTGCCGCCGGCCTCTATCAACTCACGCCTCTGAAAGAGAGCTGCCTCGCCCATTGCCGCTCGCCGGCGGCGTTCCTCCCCGCTCATTGGCGGCCCTGGTGTAGCCGGCGCCTGGCGCATGGGGCTTGCCCATGGCGCCTATTGCGTTGCGTGCTGCGCTGCCCTGATGCTGCTGCTGTTCGTGGCTGGCGTAATGAACCTGGTTTGGATCGTGGGTCTGAGCGCCTTCGTGCTCGCGGAGAAGCTCCTGCCGCAAGGGACGCGTCTACGCGTGCCCGTCGGAGTCCTGCTGATGATTGCTGGCGTCGCCCTGATCGTCCGAGGTTGATCTGTTCTTCCTCACCCTGAGGAGGCCGCGCTAGCGGCCGTCTGGAAGGGTCGAGGCCTCATGCTTCGAGACGCGGCCTCGCGGCCGCTCCTCAGCATGAGGAGTGAGGGCTAGCGCGAGTAGAACTCAATGACGAGGTTCGGCTCCATCATCACCGGATAGGGCACATCCGACAGCGTCGGCGAGCGGAGCAGCTTCGCCGTCATCTTGGAGTGATCGACCTCGAGATAGTCGGGCACGTCGCGCTCGGGGCTCTGCGCCGATTCGAGCACCATGCCGGCGTCCTTGGCTTTGTCGCGCACCTCGATGACGTCACCTTCGCGGCAGCGGAAGCTTGGGATGTTCACGCCGCGGCCGTTGACCCGCACATGGCCGTGGGACACGAACTGCCGGGCGGCGAACACCGTGGGCACGAATTTGGCGCGGTAGACAATGGCATCAAGCCGGCGCTCAAGCAGACCAATTAGGTTCTCGCTGGTGTCGCCCCTGAGCCGCGCTGCCTCGCCGTAGATCGCCTTGAACTGCTTCTCGGTGATGTTGCCGTAATAGCCTTTCAGCTTCTGCTTGGCGCGGAGTTGCTGGCCATAATCGGAAAGCTTGCCGCGGCGACGCTGGCCATGCTCGCCGGGGCCGTATTCACGCTTGTTGTAGGGGCTCTTCGGGCGTCCCCAGATATTCTCGCCAAGGCGGCGGTCGATCTTATGCTTCGCGTGCACACGTTTCGTCATTCTAACAGCTCCAAAGCCGAATTGAGCTTGCTCGCGGGCCTTCGCCCCGCGCGGCTGCTCTTGAACCATTTGCGATGAAGGGCAAAAGCCCAGCTTCAGGCCTCCCCTTCGAGCGCTTCAAACCTTGAGGGAGGAAGCGCCGCCCGCGCTCTGTTACACGGAATGTCCGGAAAGTGTCAATTGGCGCCGCCGGCGACCGGCGCTGGGCCCGGCTCGGCCTGCGGGACCGCTGCCGCGGGTGTAGCCGGTTGCGCCAGCGGTACGGATATGATTGGGCTCGCGGGAGGCGTGGCCGCTGCCGTTGGCGGCGGAGCCGATTGGACGTAGGCGGTGATCGCCTGAGTCACCTTTTCCTTCTGTCCAGGCGGACATTCGAGCTTCTTCGCGGTGATGGTCGTGGCGAGGCCGTTGGCGGCATTGGCTGCGGCGGCGCCCTCCTTGGGCTTGGCACCCTTGTCGGCAGTGTCGGCCTGCTCGGTGATCTTGACGTTGCCGGCGAAGTACGACGTGGCGAAGGTGTGTAACGCATGGATGAACATCATCTGATCCTGGGTCCAGGCATGCGTGCGCTCGCTGCGAATCATCGCGTCGAAATTCGCCTTCTCGAGATCCAAGAGCTGGCAGACCTCGGCGTAGGCCGAGCGCGTGGCGACCCTGATCACCCGGCGCGCATCGTCCAAAGGAATGAGATATTTGCTGGGGTCCGACTTATCTAGTTTGACCATCTTTCCGTTCGCGGCCGGAACCTGATCGGGAAGGATGGAGAGCGCGAAGGTCGACATCACGCGCACAGCGCTGTCGCTCAACCCCCTGGAAGCACCTTGCGTGGCCTCCGGCGTCTTGGTGCGGTTGCTGAGCTCTTCGGCGACATAGTGAACCCCTGCGTCGTCCGCGGCCTTAAGCGGTGCTCCGGTGAAGATCGTCAGTGCTGCGGCGAGCGCGGCGCCCCGTTGAATCCACGCAACTCGCATCAATTGTCCCTCTCCTGCGGTGCCCGGAAGCTAATCATCCTCAAGGATCATCGCAATAGCAGAAACGGGGCAGAACTATGACCCCTTTGCCTTGTGGCTGCGCTTGTTTCTACCGCTGAGCGAAGCCACGATGCCGCGCCAGGTGCGGACATCCTGCTCGGTCAAGCCCATGCGATGAAACATGTTGCGGATGGCGCGCACCATGGTGGGACGCTTCTCCGGCGGACGCAGGAAACCGGAGCGGTCGAGCTCGGTTTCCAGGTGCTCGAACAGTGCAAACAGATCGGCGCGATTCGCGGGACGCGTGCCGGCGAGATCGAATCCTTCCACCGCAGGTCCGTCGCATTGCGTGGCGCGTCCAAGCGGCAGGCTCGTGCCTTGTGCCTGCAGCCATTCATAGGCGACCAGCAACACGGTCTGCGGCAGACTCAAGGAAGCAAAGGAGGGGTTGACCGGCGCGGTGACGATGGCGTCGGCGAGCGAAATCGCATCATTGTCGAGGCCGCTTCGCTCGGGCCCGAACAGCACGGCGGTGTGCTCCCCCATCCTGCCCCGCGCGGCAAGCTCGCGGGCCGCGCCGTCAAGCGTCAGCACCGGCTTCACCATGCCGCGCGGCCGCGCCGTGGTGGCGAGAAGGAAGTTCAGGTCGGCAACGGCAGCCTCGAGGCTTGGACAGACCTTCGCGCGATCGATGATGCTATCGGCGCCGGCGGCAGCAGCCTGCGCCTTTTCGTTCGGCCAGCCGTCGCGTGGGGCGACGAGCCTGAGCTCAGCCAATCCGAAATTCGCCATGGCGCGGGCGGCGAAGCCGATATTCTCGCCAAGCTGCGGCGCGATCAGGATCACGGCCGGCGCGATGCTCACGGCGTTGGGCTTTGCCCGCACTTTGGGTTTCGCCCGCTCGCTGGTCTCGGCGCTTGCTTTCATCATCGGAACACGATGCTATAGGGGATTATTGGTTGCAATGGCGACCTAACCTTAAGAGCGAGACGCCTTCAGATATCCCGCCGGAGACTTCCAGTGAATGAGATCAAGGTGAAGAACCCCGTCGTCGATCTCGACGGGGATGAGATGACGCGGGTCATTTGGCAGCTGATCAAGGACAAGCTGATCAAGCCCTATCTCGATCTTGAGCTCCGCACCTTCGACCTGTCCATCCAGAATCGCGACGCCACCGACGATCAAGTCACCATCGACGCGGCCCACGCCATCAAGGAGTGCGGCGTCGGCATCAAATGCGCGACAATCACCCCCGACGAGGCGCGCGTGAAGGAGTTCGGGCTCAAGAAGATGTGGAAGTCGCCGAACGGGACCATTCGCCACATTCTGGGCGGGGTCATCTTTCGCGAGCCGATCATCTGCAAGAATGTGCCCCGTCTCGTCCCAGGGTGGACCAAACCCATCGTCGTGGCGCGTCATGCCTTTGGCGACGTTTATCAAGCTACCGACTTCCGCGTGCCGGGCAAAGGCAGGCTCACCATCACCTTCGCCGGAGAGGACGGCACGCGTATCGAGCATGTGGTGCACGACTTCAAGGGCGGGGGCGTGGCGCTCGGCATGTTCAATCTCGACGACTCGATCCGCGACTTCGCGCGCGCGAGCTTCAACTACGGGCTCGCCCGCAACTTTCCAGTCTATCTCTCGACCAAGAACACCATCCTCAAGGCCTATGACGGGCGCTTCAAGGATCTCTTCACCGAAGTGTTTGACACCGAGTTCCGCCAGGCGTTCACCGCGCGCGGGCTCACCTATGAGCACCGGCTGATCGACGACATGGTGGCGGCGTCGCTGAAATGGGCAGGTGGCTATGTCTGGGCGTTGAAGAACTACGACGGCGACGTGCAGTCCGACACGGTGGCGCAAGGCTTCGGCTCGCTAGGCCTGATGACCAGCGTGCTGATGACGCCGGACGGCAAGACGATGTTCGCCGAGGCGGCGCACGGCACCGTCACCCGCCATTACCGACAGCATCAGGGGGGACGGGGGACCTCGACCAATGCCACGGCCTCCGTCTTCGCCTGGACTGGCGGGCTCAAACATCGCGCCAAGCTAGACGACAATCCCGAGCTCGCTCGTTTCGCCGGGACGCTGGAGAACGTCGTGGTGGGCACCATCGAGGCTGGCTTCATGACCAAGGACTTGGCGCTGCTGGTCGGGGCCGATCAGGCTTGGCTCTCCACCACTGGCTTTCTGGATAAGATCGACGAACGGTTACGGCAGGCGATGGCCGATCGCGCCGCCGCTTGACACTCGCGCTTATTGCGCCTCAGGCTCGCCTACCTTTTTGGCGGCTGAACTCCCGCCCTGTTCGGCGCGCGGGACGCGGCGAACCCTCTCGTTCTCGCGCTCGCGCTGCTTCGCCACGTTTCGGATGTGGTTGACGATCTCAGGGTGCCGGCGGCTCAAGCGCGCGAGGCCCTCGCCGTCGAGCACATAGACGCGACAGGGCGTGTCCGCCACAACGTCATGCTTGTGGCGGCGGTGTTCGAGGAGCGCCATCTCCCCGAAGAAGTCGCCCTCGTCCAGTTGATCGGCCGTCCGGCTCATGCGCAACCACCCGCTTCAGCGTTTGCAGCGCCGGTGAGTAGCGGATGAGTTTGAGCAACCGGAACAGGCTCAGGATCCGCAGCGCCCGCAAGTCGAGCGGGATGAATTGATGCAGATACCAAGGCAGGATCGCGAACAGGTCGATAATCATCATCGGCCGCATGGCGAATTTGAGTCGCGCCCACCAAGGCGGCAGCCGGTGCAATAGCGGGATGTCCACTGCACTCCACAGCCGCAAGACATATTCGACGGTGAAGATGATCACCGAGAAGGTGTTGAACGCATCGAGCTCCGGCCCCCAGCGTGCGTAGATGGAGTCGACGGTTTCAGCGGCGAAGGCGATCCCGTTGGCGATGATCAGAATGACGAGGAAGGCATTGACGACGCGGCCGATGGGGTGGGCCTCGCCACCCACTTCCAGCACGTCATGGACTTCGCGCCGCCACTCGCGCCAGACGGACGCGAAGCTCGTGGTCAGGCGTTCCCGGCGCGGGCCGCGCCTGCATCCGCTGCAGTGCCGCCGGTGATCCTTGCCGCAATGGCGTCGAGCGCGGCGTCGGCGCGGGCGCCGTCCGGCCCTCCGGCTTGCGCGAGGTCAGGGCGCCCGCCCCCGCCCTACGTTCCCCGGAACCGCTAGTCATCGGCAGGTGTCTTTGCGGCTTCTTCGGCAGTTGGACTAATAACTATTTTGAAAACCAGCTTCTCGGCTTCGCTTACTTTGTCAACGTTCGGACCGCCGCCCTGTGCAAAATCTACTCTTCCGCCGGAACTGCCGCCGAACACTTGTGACACCTGATGCGCAATGTTAGAGGCGCTGTTTGCGGTTGTATATCTGCCTGCGACGCCGACCGCGAAGCTGGCCTTATCATTACTGGTCGATACGACCGTAACAACGCCGTCACCAATACTCGTCTTGTAAGCGTCAACCAAGCTACGAAGGTCCTTCGGACTTGCATCGGGAACGATTTTGAAGATGACGTCCGTGCGAGTCGGGCTTCCTACGATAGGCCAACCCGGTTCGACATTGCTTTGAGCGAGAACGAGTTCGCGCTTGGCGTCGGCGAGCTGCTTTTCGAGCTTGTGGCGCTCATCGAGGATGGCGGCAAGCCGCTCGATCATCTCGTCGGGCCCGACCTTCAGAAGCTCGGCCGCCTCGCGCACGCGCTGATCTTGCGTGGCGAGATAGGAGCGCGCCCGCTCGCCGGTCAGCGCCTCGATACGGCGCACGCCTGAGGCAACGGCGCTTTCGCCAACGATCTTAAGCAGTCCGATATCACCGGTGCGGCGCACATGGGTGCCACCGCAAAGCTCGATGGAATAGGCTTGATCGGCCTTCTCGCTTTGCGCGCTCATGCCCATGCTGACGACGCGAACCTCTTCGCCATATTTATCGCCGAACAGCGCAAGCGCGCCCTTGGCGATCGCCTCGTCGGGGCGCATCAGATGCGTCTCGACGGCGGAGTTCTGCAACACCATGGTGTTGGCGAGATCCTCGACTGCGCTGATTTCGGCGGGCGTCATGGGCCGGGGATGAGAGAAATCGAAACGGAGGCGCCCAGGTTCGACCAGCGAGCCCTTCTGCGCCACATGGGTGCCGAGGGTCTCCCGCAGCGCCTCATGCAAAAGATGAGTCGCGGAGTGATTGGCTCTCGTCGCGGTGCGGCGCGCGTGATCCACCTCGAGATCGACCACCTCGCCGACTTTCAGGGAGCCAGCTTCCAACGCGCCGGAATGCAGGAATAGGCCGTGCAGCTTCTTCTGCGTGTCCTCGACCTTGAAGCGCGCGCCCGACGGGCCGATGATCAGCCCGCGGTCGCCGACCTGGCCGCCGGACTCGCCGTAGAACGGAGTCTGATTGACGATGACGGCGCCGCGCTCGCCGGGCTTAAGCTCGGAGACGCGCTTGCCGTCTTTCACAAGCGCCACGATCTCGCCGGACGAGGCTTCCGCGTCGTAGCCTAAGAACTCTGTGGCGCCCACCTCCTCCTTCAGCTCGAACCACAGGGTCTCGGTCGCGGCCTCGCCGGAGCCGGCCCAGGACTTCCGTGCGTCGGCGCGCTGGCGCTCCATGGCGGTGGCAAAGCCCTTAGTGTCGACGCCGATGCCGCGGGCCTTCAGCGCATCCTCGGTGAGATCGAAGGGGAAGCCGTAGGTGTCGTAGAGCTTGAAGGCGGTCTCGCCGGGAAGCATGGCGCCGCGGGGCAGGCCCTTGGTCGCATCGTCGAGCAGACGTAGGCCGCGCTCGAGCGTGTCGCGGAAGCGGGTCTCTTCCAGCTTCAGGGTCTCGACGATGAGGCCTTGGCCCCGCTCGAGCTCAGGATAAGCGTGGCCCATCTCGGTGACGAGCGCAGGGACCAGCCGCCACAGCAGGGGCTCCTCGGCGCCGAGCAGATGGGCGTGGCGCATGGCGCGCCGCATGATGCGGCGGAGCACATAGCCCCTGCCCTCATTCGACGGCAGCACGCCGTCGGCGATGAGGAAGGCGGACGCGCGCAAATGATCGGCGATGACGCGGTGGCTCGGCTTGGCCTCGCCCTTGGCGGGAACGCCAGTGAGCGAGACAGACGCCGCGATCAGGGCGCGGAACAGATCGATCTCGTAATTGTCGTGGGTGCCTTGCAGCACGGCGGCGATGCGTTCGAGCCCCATGCCGGTGTCGATGGAGGGTTGCGGCAGGTCAACGCGCTTCCCCGGCAATTGCTCGTACTGCATGAAAACGAGATTCCAAATCTCGACGAAGCGGTCGCCTTCAGCATCGGCGCTCCCGGGAGGGCCGCCTTTTACGCTTTCGCCATGATCGTAGAAAATCTCCGAGCACGGGCCGCAGGGCCCAAGCTCGCCCATGGACCAGAAATTGTCGCTGCCTGCGATGCGGATGATCTTCTCGTCCGGTAGCCCCGCGATCTTCTTCCACAGCTTCGCCGCCTCGTCGTCCTCGGCGAAGACGGTGATGACCAACCGCTTCTTGTCGAGCGCGTAGTCCTTGGTGAGCAGCTCCCAGGCGAGCGCGATCGCGTGCTCCTTGAAATAGTCGCCGAAGGAGAAGTTGCCGAGCATCTCGAAGAAGGTGTGGTGGCGAGTGGTGTAGCCGACATTGTCGAGGTCGTTGTGCTTGCCGCCGGCGCGCACGCATTTCTGCGCGGTGGCAACGCGCGGGAAGGCCGGTTTCTCGGCCCCGGTCAGCACATTCTTGAACTGCACCATGCCGGCGTTGGTGAACATCAGTGTCGGATCATGGCGCGGCACGAGCGGGCTCGATGGCAGCACGTGATGGTCGTTGCGGGCGAAGAAATCGAGGAAGCCCGCGCGGATCGCGTTCACGCTGGTGTTGCCGAGGCTTGGCTGGCTCGCGCTTGTTTCCTTGGCGGATGTGTCGGTAATTGTCTTGTCGTTCATGCGTTTCTTACTGGCTTTCTTAGCGCCCTTGGCCGCATTGGCCGCGCGTTGTCGCTTGGCGCTTGTCTTCTTGGCTGAGCTCATGGCAGCGACGCCGGGCGGCCCTTCATCGCGAGTGGTAAATCGCGACCGAAGCTACGCGAAGATCGCAAACGAATCCTAGCTGATTCTGGCGGCTGTCAAGGGTTGCGGACCCTTGTTCCCCGGCTCGGAAGCGGGGTCCAAGGATCCGCTCCAGACATAGTGTGGGGAGCGGGTGCTGTCCAGCAGCAGGATGGACGCGGCAACTACGCGCCGCCACACGCAACCAGTCATGTGCGGGCTTGTCCCGGCCATCCCCGCCTTTGGTTGCGACGCCGAAGTTCGTGGATGCCCGGCGCAAGGCCGGGCATGACGAACAAACGTAAGAATGGAGACCCTTACCCGCGGCGGCCGCGCCGCGCGGCAGCGCCGCCGATGGGCGCCACGGTGCCGTCCTCGGTAAAGCCCGAGGAACCCTCCTCGCCCTCGCCGCCCTCGCCGCCTGCATCGCTGGCGCCCTCCAGGATCTGGCCGGCGATCAACCCGGCATTCTGGCGGATGGCGCGCTCGATCTTTTCGGCCACCTGCGGGTGTTCTTTCAGATATTGCTTGGCGTTCTCGCGCCCCTGGCCGATGCGCTCAGAGTCGAAGGAGAACCAGGAGCCGGACTTCTCGACGATGCCGGCCTTGACCCCGAGATCGACCAGCTCGCCTGTCTTGGATACTCCCTCGCCATACATGATGTCGAACTCGATCTGCTTGAAGGGCGGCGCCACCTTGTTCTTCACCACCTTGACGCGGGTCTGGTTGCCGACCACCTCCTCGCGCTCCTTGATGGCGCCGATGCGCCTGATGTCGAGGCGGACCGAAGCATAGAATTTCAACGCGTTGCCGCCGCTCGTGGTCTCCGGCGACCCGAACATCACACCGATCTTCATGCGGATCTGGTTGATGAAGATCACCATGCAGCGGGACTTGGAGATCGAGCCGGTGAGCTTGCGCAAGGCCTGGCTCATCAGCCGCGCCTGTGAGCCCGGGAGCTGCTCGCCCATCTCGCCTTCAAGCTCGGCCTTCGGCGTCAGCGCGGCAACGGAGTCCACTACGAGCACGTCGATGGCGCCGGAGCGCACCAGAGTGTCGGTAATCTCGAGCGCCTGCTCGCCGGTATCTGGCTGGGAGATGAGGAGCTGCTCGAGGTCGACCCCGAGTTTGCGCGCATAGACCGGGTCGAGCGCGTGCTCGGCGTCGATGAAGCCGCAAATGCCGCCGCGCTTCTGCGCCTCGGCGATGACATGCAGCGCAAGCGTGGTCTTGCCGGAGGATTCAGGCCCGTAAATCTCGACGACGCGGCCGCGCGGCAGGCCGCCAATGCCGAGCGCGATGTCGAGGCCGAGCGAGCCCGTGGAGATGGCCTCGACCTCCACCGCCTTCTCGTTCTGGCCGAGTCGCATGATGGAGCCCTTGCCGCAATTCCGCTCGATCTGCGAGATCGCAGCTTCGAGCGCCTTCTCCCTGTCCATTTCACCTCCTTCGACGAGACGGAGTGCGACATTCAACATGGCGATTCTCCCTTATTTCACAGGCCCGGCGATGCTGGCAAACGCCGGTAAGCATGATCCCCGGGGCCTCGCCCCACTTTCAGCGCCCTTCATGAGAGCGAGGGGAAAATGTACACGTTTTGTTCTCTGTTCGCAATCTGTTCTTTTTTATGGTGTCCTAATTAGGGCGATGATCCGGAACTTGACTTTTTAGGTTGGTCACGCTATATTCCTTTCAACGAGAGGGATAAAGCCATGCCAACCAAAAAACCCATTCACCAACTGACCATTGCGCAATTCGAGAAGGCATTCCCAGACGAGGATGCTTGTTGCGCCTATCTTGTCGGCAAACGCTGGCCTAAAGGCGTTCGGTGCCCGCGCTGTGGCGCTGAGAACCCTACAGAGTTGAAGCACAACCCCTGGCACTGGCAGTGTTACCAGTGCGCTCCGCAATCGTCCTATCGC
>DASZGQ010000092.1:0-7641 GCA_035938735.1 Methyloceanibacter sp. | reverse complement strand
CCTTGGGCAAGCTCGGCTTCGTTTTCTCACTCGACCACGTCGGCGATCTCGACGTCGATTTTGCCGCGCTCCGCGATCATTTCTTCCGCTTCGTCAAGATCGAGGCCAAGACCTTGCTGCACGGCATGGCGGATGCGCGGGCGAGCTTCCCGACCGCGGACGTGACCAGTTTCCTCGACCGCTTCGATCTCAAGCTGATCGTGGAAAAGGTCGAGGACGAAACAAGCCTCGACCGACTCATGAAATTTGGCGCAGAGCTCGCAGAAGGCGATCTGTTCGCGCGGCCAAGGCCGGTGACCCCGGAAATGTTCCGCGAGCTCGAGGACGCGGACGCGGCGTGACCGCCATCGCCGTCTAGGTGATGGCGGCGTATACGCCGGGGCTACTTGCCCTCTTCCTGGTCGATCTCTTTGTTCTCGCTGGCACCGCCGCCTTCGGGCATTGCTTTCATCTCGCCGCCTTCCGGCATTGCCTTCATCTCTCCGCCGGCCTTCGGCTCGGCCCCGGGCGTAGTGAGTGTGTAGGTCGCTCCGCACCATCGGGCGCTGTGCCTTGACCCTATCGGCCCAAGCCTCTAGGGGAGCCTATGACCCTCGGCGCTGAAACGATCCCTGTGCTCAGCTCTATCGAGCAACTCGGCTCAAGCTATGCCGCCTGGCTCGTGGATATTTGGGGCGTGATGCATAACGGCGTGCGAGCCTTCCCGGACGCCGTCGATGCGACGCGGCGCTTCCGCGAACGGGGTGGGGTGGTCGTGCTCCTGTCAAACTCGCCGCGGCCGAGCGCGGGATTGCAGCGTCAATTGCGCAGCCTCGGTGTTGTCGATCAAAGCTATGACGCCACGGTCTCCTCCGGCGACTTGACGCGGCACGAGCTTGCCGAGCACGCAGGCGCCCGTGTGTTCCATCTCGGCCCTGAGCGCGATCTCCCCATCTTTGCCGGCATCGACGTCACGCGCGTCGACGCCGCCGACGCAGAGCTCATGGTCTGCACCGGGTTGTTCGACGACGAGACCGAGACGCCCGAGGATTATGAGCTCCTGCTGAAGGAGCTCGCCGACCGCAAGCTCACCATGCTCTGCGCCAACCCTGACCATCTGGTCGAGCGCGGACACCGTCTCGTCTATTGCGCGGGTGCGCTCGCCCAAATCTATGCCGAGGATGGCGGCGAGGTGATCTATGCCGGCAAGCCTTACCGGCCAATCTATGAGCTTGCCGAGGAAACCATCGCAGAACTCGCCGGACGCAAGGTGACGCGAGGCGAGATCCTGGCCATTGGCGACGGAATCCGCACTGACATGGCGGGCGCGGCAGATTTCGGCCTCGATGCCGTCTTTGTGGCGAGCGGCCTGCATGTCGGGCCTGGCGGCCAGGGGCTCGACGATCGTCGCCTCACCGAGCTGTTCGAAGGGCGCAAGCCCCCCCGCGCGGCGATGCCGGCGCTCGCCTGGTGACCCGGAGCGGCCAGATATCCTTAATATTGCAGTGCAACAAAGGCTTCGCTAAGTTCCCGATTGCGAAATCAGGAGCAGGGGCGATTGATGACCACCAACGGGAACAGGGCTGCAACCAAGGGCTATTTCTTCGAGGATCTCGCCGTCGGCATGGAAGCGAGCTACGCCAAGAAGATCACCAACGATGATGTATTGGCCTTCGCCGATCTGTCGGGAGACACCAATCCGGTGCATCTCGACGACGCCTATGCTGCCGGCACCATGTTCAAGCAGCGCATCGCCCACGGCTTTCTGACGGCGAGCCTGTTCTCCACCGTGCTCGGCACTAAGTTGCCCGGACCAGGCTGCATCTACCTGTCCCAGAGCCTCAAGTTCCGCGCGCCGGTGCATATCGGCGATGAGGTGGTGGCGACGGCGAAGATCACGAGCCTTGATCCCGAGAAAGGGAGGGCCGTGCTTGCCACCCAATGCGCCGTCAACGGCAAGAGCGTATTGGACGGCGAGGCCGTCATGATGGTACCTCGCCGCGAGCGAGCGTAACTCGCGCTCAAATAGCAAATAGCGATAGCGCATGATAGATGGCGCTCAAGCAGCACAGCGATCGTATAAGTCGCGCTCAAGTCAACGCAGAGATAGCGCACTGGCTCGCGCTCAAGTAGCGGAGCGATAGCGCATTCATGAGGATAAAAGGATGGACGTCGTCACCGGCTGGCGGGACGTGCCTGCGCAGGCAAAAGGCGCAGTCCTCGCCATCGGCAATTTCGATGGCGTCCATCGCGGGCACCAGGCGGTGCTTGGCCGAGCGCAGGAGCTGGCTCTAGCCGCAGGCAAGCGCTCCGGCGCCGTGGTGTTTGAGCCGCACCCGCGCGAGTTCTTCGCGCCGGATCAGCCATTCTTTCGCCTGACCCCTCTGCCGGTGAAGCTCGAGCTTCTTGCGGCGCTTGGACTCGACGAGACTTTCGTCATCGATTTCGGCCCTGAGCTGTCCAGCTTGAGCGCCGAGACTTTTGGGACGGAGGTGGTGGCCAAAGGACTTGGCGCCTCCCATGTCGTGGTCGGCTACGACTTCACCTATGGCAAGGGGCGGACCGGCACGTCGGCGGAGCTCAACGCGCTCGGTGCGAGGCTCGGCTTTGGCGTCGACATCATCGAGCCGGTCGCCAATGACGGGGCCGTGTTCTCCTCGAGCAAGGTTCGAGATCATCTCCGCAATGGAGAGATGCAGCAGGCCGCCATGCAACTCGGGTATTGGTGGCGCGTGCGGGGGCGCGTCGAGCGCGGCGCCGGGCGCGGCAAAGGGCTCGGCTTTCCCACGGTCAATTTGTTGCTCGAGCCAGGCCAGGACATTGCCCATGGCATCTATGCCGTGCGCGTCGAGCATAAGGGCCGCCGCTACCACGCCGCCGGTTACGTCGGCCCGCGCCCGACCTTCGGCGGAGGCCAGCCGGTGCTCGAAGCCTATCTCTTCGATTTTACCGGCGACCTCTATGGCGAGGAGATCGAGGTCGAGTTCATCGAAAAGCTCCGAGGCGATGCTACCTTCACCAATGGTGAGGAACTCGCCGCGCAGATGCAGCACGATTGCGCTCGAATCAACGCGATCCTCACCATGCTCGAAGTAGCCGACCCCATGGCGCGGTTTCCTCTCGGACGCGCGCTTGGGCACGGCACTGGATTGTAGGGGGTGGCGTTGCTAGAACCCCGCGGGAACCGTGGGGTCGCGTGGGGCGGTGACGGAAAGCAGGATCGATGGCGAAGAGCAAGAACAAGACAGCGCCGTCGCGCGCCAGGCCGAAGCGCGCAGTCAAGCCAGCTGCCAAGGCGAAGCCGCGCAGGAAAGCAGCGAAACCGGCGGCTAAGGCAAAGGCCGCCAAGCGACCAGCATCAAAGCGGAAGACTGCAAAGGCTGCGGCCAAGCCGAAATCGACTAGGCCCGCGCACAAGACCTCGGCGAAGCCCAAAGCGGCAGCAGACCCCGCTGCCCCGACCAAGGTAAAGCCGAAGGCGAAAGCCGCGCGCCACAAAGCTCAAGCAAAAGCCCCAACGCCCGTCGCAGTGGCAAAGCCCAAGCCTCCGCAGATCGGCCGCGATTGGAGCAAGACGCTGTTTCTGCCCAGGACCGACTTCTCGATGAAGGCAGGGCTGCCCGAGCGCGAGCCCGAGCTGCTGAAGCGCTGGGAACGGCTCCGCCTCTACGACCGCTTACGCGAGGAGGCCATGGGGCGGGAGAAGTTTGTACTGCATGACGGGCCGCCCTACGCCAATGGCAACATCCATATCGGCACCGGGCTGAACAAGATCCTGAAGGACGTCGTGACCCGCTCGCAAAGCATGATGGGCAACGACTCCAATTACGTGCCGGGCTGGGATTGTCACGGACTTCCCATAGAATGGAAGATCGAAGAGGAGAACTATCGCGCCAAGGGCAAGACCAAGCCCGATCTCACTGATCCCGCCGCGATGATCGCCTTCCGCCAGGAGTGCCGTGCCTATGCCCAACATTGGCTCGACGTGCAGCGCGAGGAGTTCAAGCGCTTAGGCGTACAAGGCGACTGGGACCACCCCTACACCACCATGAGCTTCGACGCCGAATCCACCATCGCCGCCGAGCTCATGAAGTTCGCCATGAACGGCACGCTCTATCGCGGCTCGAAACCGGTGATGTGGTCGGTGGTGGAGCAGACCGCGCTCGCCGAGGCCGAGGTCGAATATCAGGAAGTCACGTCACACACGATCTTCGTGAAGTTTCCCGTCGTACGCGCGACAACGGGGAATTTGGATCCGTACGAACTTCTTGGCGCTTCAATCGTCATCTGGACCACCACGCCTTGGACCATCCCCGGCAACCGCGCTATTAGCTATTCGAGCGCGATCAACTACGGTCTCTATGAAGTAACCGGCGCGCCCGAGGGAAATTGGGCGAAAGTCGACGATAGGCTTGTCATTGCCGACGCGCTGGCGGAGAACGTAAGAGCCGCCGCGCGGATCGAAAGTTGGAAGCGGCTCGGTGATGTGACGGGCGAGATGCTCCGCTACTCATCGGCGGCACATCCTTTACGTGGTCATGGCTATGACTTCGACGTGCCCCTGCTCGCTGGCGAGCATGTCACCGAGGACACTGGCACCGGCTTCGTACACACCGCTCCGGGCCATGGCTCGGACGACTTCGATATCTGGACGTCAAGCGAGCGACTACTCACGGAACGCAAGTTCGACACAACAATCCCCTTCACCGTCGATGCCGATGGCTACTTCACGAAAGACGCACCGGGCTTCGAAGGCAAGCGCGTCATCGACGACAAGGGCAATTTCGGTGACGCCAACGAAGCTGTCATCAAAGCTCTCATTGATGCCAACGCGTTGATCGCGCGCGGACGGCTGCGGCACGACTACCCCCACTCCTGGCGGTCCAAGAAGCCGGTCATCTTCCGCAACACGCCGCAATGGTTCATCTCTATGGATCGAGCCATCGATGGTGAGGACACGCTGCGCCAGCGCGCCTTGAAGTCCATCGGCCAAACGCAATGGGTGCCGCCGCAAGGGGAGAACCGCATCCGCGGTATGGTCGAGACGCGCCCGGACTGGGTCGTCTCGCGCCAGCGCGCCTGGGGCGTGCCCATCACCGTGTTTCGGCACAAGGAAACTGGCAGGGTGATTCCAGGCCGCGATTTCAATGCTTCGACTGAGCTGATCGACCGAATCGTCGCGACCTTCCGCCAAGAGGGCGCCGATGCCTGGTTCGAGAAGAACGCGCGCGAGCGCTTCCTCTTAGGCTTGGTCGACGACCCGGCGGAGTGGGAGAAGGTCGACGACATCCTCGACGTGTGGTTCGACTCTGGCTCGACCCACGCCTTCGTGCTGGAGAAGCGCCCGGACCTCGCCTGGCCAGCCTCGCTCTATCTCGAAGGCTCGGACCAGCATCGCGGCTGGTTCCAATCCTCGCTGCTGGAGGCTTGCGGCACGCGCGGCCGCGCTCCCTTCGACGCCGTGCTCACCCATGGCTTCGTCGTCGACGAGGACGGCCGCAAAATGTCGAAGTCGCTCGGCAACGTCGTGGCCCCCCAAGACGTGATCCGCCAATCGGGCGCCGAGATCCTGAGGCTCTGGGCGATGAGCTCCGACTATGCCGAGGATCTGCGCATCGGCCCCGATATCATCAAGGCGAACGTCGAGTCCTACCGCAAGCTCAGGAACACGGTCCGCTTCATGCTCGGCAATCTCGCCCATTACGAGCCGAACCTCGCTGTCGGCGATAGCGAGATGCCGGAGCTCGAGCGGCACATGCTGGCGCGGCTGGTCGAGCTCGATATCATCGTCACCGCCGGCTACAACGCCTTCGACTTCAAGCGCGTCTTCCATGCGCTGTTCAATTTCTGCGTCAACGATCTCTCCGCCTTCTATTTCGACATTCGCAAGGACGCGCTCTATTGCGATCCTTATGGCAGCGTCACGCGCCGCGCGGCGCTCACCGTGCTCGACATTCTATTCGGAGCGCTCACCGCCTGGCTTGCTCCGATGCTCTCCTTCACCATGGAGGAGGCTTGGTTGAACCGCTTCCCTGGCGAGCGAGACTCTGTGCACCTCCGGCAGTTTCCGGCGATCCCGTCCAACTGGCGCGACGAGGCGCTCGCCGAGAAGTGGCGGAAGGTGAGGGCCATCCGCCGCGTGGTGACCGGCGCGCTCGAGATCGAACGCAAAGAAGGCCGCATCGGCTCTAGCCTCGAAGCTGCGCCGAAGGTCTACCTCGCCGATCGCAGTTTGCGGGAGACGCTTAAGGGCATCGACCTCGCCGAGATCGCTATCACCAGCGGCGTCGGACTGATCTCTGGCGACGGGCCTGAAGGCGCCTTCCGCCTCGACGATGTGCCTGGCGTCGCCGTGCTCTTTGCCAGGGCCAAAGGCACGAAATGCGCCCGCTCCTGGAAGATCCTAGAGGAGGTAGGTGCCGATCCCGAGTTTCCGGAACTTTCCCCACGCGACGCCGAGGCGGTCCGGCAGTTCGATGCCCGCCAGCCGCTGGCCGCCGCATGATGCTTACGACTGTGCCCCAATTTTCGCTCCCCCTAGAAGGCGGAGGGTGGCGCGCAATTCGCTTGGGGGTCGACCCCCACCCCGGCCCTCCCCCTTGCAGGGGGAGGGAGTATCCTTCAATCCAGACCTTTGCCGGGTGCGATCTGAACTCATGCGACATCTATGGGGACCGCTGTCGCCGCTAGGGCTCGGTATCGCCGCGCTCACGCTGATCGTCGACCAGGCCCACAAGGCCTGGATGCTTTATGTCTATGATATTGGCGCCAAGGGCACCGTAAGGCTCGCTCCGTTCTTCGACCTTATCCTCGTGTGGAACCAGGGGGTGAGCTACGGCCTCTTGCCCCAGCGAAGCGAACTGGGCCGCTGGGGCCTCATTCTCTTCGCCTTCGCCTCGGCCATCGCGCTTATCGTCTGGCTCGCACGTGTCACCTCGCCGCTCGCCGCAGCCTGCATCGGCCTCATCATCGGCGGAGCCACCGGCAACGCCATCGACCGCATCCTCTATGGCGCGGTTGCCGACTTCTTCTCCCTCCACGCCTTCGGCTTTGAATGGTACGTCTTCAACATCGCCGACACGGCCATCGTTGCGGGGGTGGTCGGACTTCTGTATGAATCGGTGTTCGGGGGACACAAAAAGGTCTCAAAACCTTCTAAGATGTGAAGAAAGTCCGGATTACGGGCATTTCGGGGGGAGTCGTGGGCTCCGCTAGCATCGCTTTGAGACTGACCGGCAAGGGCCTTGGCACGCTTGCAGCATGCGGACTCGCGCTTACGCTTGGCGGCTGCGGCGGCATCGAGTTTCAGGGCAAGCTGTTCGACTATGCCGGCCTCTCCAACATCGGCAAGCCGCAAGAAGACATCAGAATGACGGACCGGGCGCCGCTGCTCGTGCCGCCCAACACCCGCAGCCTGGCCCCGCCCGGCAGCCCGGCCATCACCCGAGCCGACTGGCCCGCCGATACCGACAAGGAACGCAAGAAGCTTGCCGATGCACGGCAGGCTGCGGATCAGGCCAAGGCGGCCAATGCCGAGCCCGGTAATCCATATGCCGGCAAGCCGAATCTGCTCGACAAGGTGCTTGGCAGGAACAAGAAACCTGAGGAGAATGCAGTCGACGTTCCGGAGCCCGATCCGAGCGACAAGACGCCGGAAGACAA
>DASZGQ010000091.1:0-4261 GCA_035938735.1 Methyloceanibacter sp. | reverse complement strand
CTTCTCCTGCTCCGGCTTGACGACGATGGGCTCGACGGCATGGGCGGGCGAGCGCCACGCTAGAAGGGCCAGGCAAAGGGCGAGGAGGAGCATAGCGAGACACGCCCGCGAGGCGCTCCAGCCTGTTGCCGCCTTACACGTTACTGCGCGGCCCACTCTGGTCACCTTGCCGTCTCTCAATGGCGGCCCCGATCGTGCTCCTTAACGACGCCTGTCGCTGTCGAGCAGCGCGTAGAGCAGATGGTCCTGCCAGACGCCGTTGATCTTCAAATAGCCACGCGCCATCCCCTCGCGGACGAAGCCGGTCCTCTCCAACAGCTTGATGGAGGCGGCATTGGCTGGGAGGCAAGCCGCCTCGAGCCGATGCAGCTCAAGCGAATCGAATACGAAAGGGATAACAGCGCGGACGGCCGCCGTCATGTAGCCCTTGCGAGCGTGGGGCGCGCCGATCCAGTAGCCAAGAGTGCAGGCCTGGGTCACCCCGCGGCGCACATTGCAAAGGGTTAGTCCGCCCACCAGTAAGCCGCTCGCGGCGGAGAAGATGAAGAGCGCGTAGCCTATGTCCTCACGGAGGTCGCGTATGTAGTGGCGGACGCGGCGGCGGAAGGAAGAGCGGGTCAGTTCATCTGCGGCCCACAGCGGCTCCCACGGCGTCAGGAACTCGCGGCTCGCGGCGCGAAGCTCAGCCCAGTCGGGATAGTCGGACATTTGCGGCGTGCGCAGGAGTACCCGCTCGGACTGGATAACCGGCCCCAGATCGCTCGAGGTGGCTGTACGCAGCAACGCCATGGTCTCAATGTTCCTCAGGCCGCTTCGCTCGAGGCCAGGGTGAATTTTGCCGTGAGGCTATCGAATCTTGCAACATGAAGAATAGGCCCAACCGTGGCCAGGCTGACGGGTGAGGCGAGGAGCCGGCCCACCATGGCCCTCGCGTCGGCCGGGGTCACGGCCTCGACCTTCTCGATCAGCTCTTGGGTCGTAAGGGGCCGTCCATGAATGAGAATTTGCCGGGCGAGCTGCTCGGCGCGGGCGCCGCTGCTTTCGAGCCCGGTGAGCAGTCCCATCTTGAGCTGGGCCTTGACCCGGCCAACCTCGTCCTCGCTGAAGCCGCTGTCGGCGGCGCGCAGGAGTTCCTCGCGGACCACGGCGAGAAGCTGATCGGCGCGGTCCGGCCCGCAGGCGGCGTAGACCGCGAACATGCCGGCGTCGGAAAGTGCAGTGGCGAAGGCATGGATCGCGTAAGCGAGACCGCGCCGTTCGCGCACTTCCTGGAAGAGTCGCGAGGACATGCCCCCGCCAAGCGCGCCGGCGCCAACTTGGGCTGCGAAATAGTCTGCATGGCGGTAGGGCGGCGCCTCGAAGGCAAGCACCAGATGGGTCTGCTCGAAGGATTTTTCAGCGCGTGTCACGCCGCCGCGATAGAGCGCCGGCGCGGGCTTTGGTGCTGTGCCTGCGCCAAGCGCTTCAAGCAGGCGCTCAGCTTCGGCCAATAGCTTCTCGTGATCGACGGCGCCGGCGGCGGCAAGCACCATATTCGGCGCCTGATAGTGAGTGGTGAGATAGCTTTTGAGATGGGCCGACTTGAAGCCCTGTACGCTCTTGGCGGTGCCGAGGATCGGGCGCCCCGCTGGCTGATCGGGAAAGGCCGTGGACTGCACCAGCTCGAACACCATATCCTCCGGCGAGTCGAGTGCAGACGCGATCTCCTGCAGGATCACGTCGCGCTCGCGGCCAAGCTCGGTGCGATCGAAGCGCGGGGCAAGAATGATGTCACTCAAGATGTCCAGAGCCAACGCCAAATCCTGGCGCAGCACGCGCGCGTAATAGGCCGTCGAATCGATGCCGGTCGCAGCGTTCAGCTCGCCGCCGACCGTCTCGATCTCCTCGGCGATAGTCTGGGCGCTGCGGCGGGCGGTGCCCTTGAAGGCCATATGCTCGAGGAAATGGGCGACGCCGTGCTCGGGCAGGCTCTCGCTGCGGCTCCCCGCTCCGACCCAGAGCCCAAGCGACACGGTTTCCACATCGGCCCTGGGGTGGCTCACCACTGTGAGTCCATTGGCAAGTCTGGACAGCTCGACACTCACGCGCCGACCTCGGTGCGAGCCTTTTTCGCGCTCTTCCCGCCGGCAGCCATCTTGGCCCGCGCGCCGGCCGAGATGAAATCGGCGACGCTCTTATAGTCGTTGGGAAGCACGGTCAGGCGCTCCTCCTGGCCGAGCTTGACCTTGACCCGCTTGGGCTGCTCGGGCTGGCGTCCCAGCGCGCGTTCGATGGCTTCAGGGAATTTGGCGGCGTGCGCCGTCGACAGCACGATCATGGGCGTGCCAACATTCTCCTGCCGCGCCGCGGCGAGGCCAACGGCGGTGTGCGGATCGATCATGATGTCGGTTTCGGCAAAGAGACTCCGGATGGTCATCTCGGTTTCAGGTTCATCGATCGAATGGGCGGCGAAAAGCGCGCGCATCTTAGCAAGCTCGCCCTTTTCTAGGTGAAACAGTCCAGCGCGCCGAAGCTCGTCCATGCGCGCCCTGACACTGGCACCGTCACGGCCGGCGAGCTCGAACAGAAGCCGCTCGAAATTGCTCGCAAGCTGAATGTCCATGCTCGGGCTGGAGGTGGCGATCACGCCCCTTGGTTCGTACAACCCCGTCGTCAAGGCGCGGGCGAGACTGTCGTTGAGGTTCGTGGCGATAACGAGGCGCGCGACCGGCAGACCCATAGCTCTGGCCGCGTAACCCGCGAAAATATCACCGAAATTTCCGGTGGGCACGGCAAAGGATACCTTCCTGTATGGGCTGCCGAGTGCGACCGCGGACGTGAAGTAGTAGACGATCTGCGCAAGGATGCGTGCGAAGTTGATCGAGTTGACGCCGGTGAGCGAGAGAGCGTCCCGCAAGCCAGCGTCATTGAACAGCGCCTTCACAATCCCCTGGCAGTCGTCGAAGGTGCCCTCCACCGCGATGTTGTGCACGTTCGGCTCGGTCGCGCTCGTCATCTGCCGGCGCTGCACCTCGGTTACCCGCCCCCTCGGGTGCAGGATGAAGATGTCGACCATGTCGAGACCGCGGAAGGCCTCGATCGCGGCGGCCCCGGTATCGCCCGAGGTGGCGCCGACGATGGTTGCGCGTGCGCCGCGACGCTCAAGCGCGCGGTTCATGAGTCTTGCCACCACCTGCATGGCAAGGTCCTTGAAGGCGAGCGTCGGCCCGTGAAACAGCTCGAGCAGCCAGCTCGCCGGCCCGATCTGACGAAGCGGAGCGATGGCAGGGTGATGAAAGCTGGCATAGGCCTCGTCGAGCACCGCTTCGAGGTCAGCCACGCTCGGATCGCCTTCGAGATAGGGGCGCATGACGCGGTAGGCCGCTTGTGCATAATCGAGACCGGCGAGCGCGGCGATTTCGGTAGGCGAGAGCCGCGGCCAGGCTTCGGGCATGGTGAGGCCGCCGTCGCGGGCAAGGCCCGCGAGCAACGCCCCTTCGAAAGGAAGGGCTGGGGCCTCGCCCCGTGTGCTCACATATCGCAAGCTGACCTCTAAAGTCTTTCGAGCGCTTGGCTGAGGGACGATCACGCTGCCCTTAGCCTGCTGCGCACATAGATGACATAGATGACCACAAGGCAAAGAGCGAGGAGAAACCAGGTAATCGCATATTGCAGGTGGTTGTTGGGGAGATCGAGCCTGGTCTGGCCTCCAAGCGGCCAGCCGTCGGGGATAGTGCTACGTTCCGCCTCGAGGAAGAAGGGCGCCACGGCGGGGGCGCCTGAGCCGAACATCGACTTCGCCGTGGCGCTGAGATCGTGCCAGAACCAGCGATTCTGGTCGGGTTCGTTGTTGGGGATGAAAACGCCCTGGGTTTCCGGAGGCCTGGCCAGTCCGGTGACCGTCACGGCTTCGTTCAATTCGCCTTGTGGCCTCGATGATGGATCCTTGAACGCGTCGGGGACGAAACCGCGGTCGATCAGCACCACCTCCCCTTCCGGCGTGGTCAGGGGCGTGATGACGTGCCAGCCTGGCGCTCCGTCGGACAGGGCAAAGAGATACCGCTCCTTGCCGTTGTCGAACTTGCCATCGACGCGCACGCGCAAATAGCTCACATCCTGACCCGCTCGCGCCCGGGCGACGGCATCATCGAGGGAGATGGGCTTGGCGTGTACGCGCGCTTCGATCTCGGCGATCAGTCCCTCTTTCCATTGCAGCCGCTGCAGCTGCCAGACTCCCAGCCCGATCAGCACGACGAGTGCCCCAGCTGAAAGCACCGTGAGA
>DASZGQ010000090.1:0-3923 GCA_035938735.1 Methyloceanibacter sp. | reverse complement strand
CAAGGCCGGCGTGCCGAAGCTGCTGGAGCGCGTGCCCGAGGACGACGTCCCGGTATGGCTGCAGCGCAGCGTCGCGACGCCCTACCCCGTGGTCGAAGCTGACAAGCATCTGACCAGCGAGACCTCCGCCAAGCAGGTGTTCGATCGCCTCGCGGGTTGCTGGACCTATTGGGGCTGGAAGGGCGGCTATTTCTCGTCAGAAGAAGACGCCAGCGCCTTCTTTGACGAACTGCGCTTCATGCTCGCCAAGCAGATGGTCGCGCCGAACTCGCCGCAATGGTTCAACACGGGACTGCATTGGGCCTACGGCGTCGATGGTCCCGGCCAGGGCCACTATTACGTCGACTGGAAGACCGGCAAGCTGACCAAGTCGAAGTCGGCTTACGAGCATCCGCAGCCGCACGCCTGCTTCATCCAGGGCATCGAGGACGACCTCGTCAACGAGGGCGGCATCATGGACCTGTGGGTGCGCGAGGCGCGCCTGTTCAAATACGGCTCCGGCACCGGCTCGAACTTCTCGCGGCTGCGCGGCGAAGGCGAAAGGCTGTCCGGCGGCGGCCGTTCGTCCGGCCTGATGAGTTTCTTGAAGATCGGCGACCGCGCCGCGGGCGCAATCAAATCAGGAGGCACCACGCGCCGCGCCGCCAAGATGGTCGTGGTGGACGCCGACCATCCCGATATCGAGACCTATATCGACTGGAAGGTGAAGGAGGAGCAGAAGGTTGCCGCTCTCGTCACCGGCTCCAAGATCAACCAGAAGCACCTCAAGGCCGTGATGAAGGCCTGCGTGAACTGCGAAGGTTCGGGCGACGACTGCTTCGATCCCGAAAAGAACCCAGCGCTCCGCCGCGAAATCAAGCTCGCGCGCCGCTCACTCGTGCCCGACAACTACATCAAGCGGGTGATCCAGTTCGCCAAGCAAGGCTACAAGGAGATCGATTTCCCGATCTACGACACCGACTGGGATTCGGAAGCCTATCTCACGGTATCCGGCCAGAACTCCAACAACTCGGTGTCGCTGAAGGATGATTTCCTGCGCGCGGTCGAGACCGACGGAAACTGGAATCTGATCGGCCGCACCAGCAAAAAGGTGACGAAGACGCTCAAGGCCCGCGACCTCTGGGAGAAAATTGGTTACGCCGCCTGGGCGTCGGCCGATCCCGGCCTGCACTTCAACACCACGATGAACGACTGGCACACCTGTAAAGCCTCCGGCGACATCCGCGCGTCTAATCCGTGCTCGGAATACATGTTCCTGGACGACACGGCGTGCAACCTCGCCTCTGCCAACCTGCTGACGTTCTTTGATGTGGCGTCCAAGAACTTCGACGTGGCGTCTTACGAGCATCTCTGCCGGCTCTGGACCATCGTGCTCGAAATCTCCGTGATGATGGCGCAGTTCCCGTCAAAGGCGATCGCCGAACTCTCCTACGAGTTCCGCACGCTGGGGCTTGGATTCGCCAACATCGGCGGCCTGCTGATGACCATGGGCCTGCCCTATGACTCCAAGGAAGGCCGTTCGCTCTGCGGCGCGCTAACCGCTGTGATGACCGGCATTGCCTACAAGACCTCGGCCGAGATGGCGGGCGAGCTCGGCACCTTCCCCGGCTACAAGAAGAACGCCGCGCACATGCTGCGGGTGATCCGAAACCACCGCCGCGCCGCCCATGGCCACGTATCCGGCTATGAGGCGCTCGCGGTGAGCCCCGTGCCGCTCGACCACGCGTCGTGCCCGCAAGCCGACATCGTCGCGCATGCGACCAAGGCCTGGGATGATGCGCTCGCGCTTGGAGAGGCCAACGGCTATCGCAACGCGCAGACCACCGTGGTCGCGCCGACCGGCACCATTGGTCTGGTGATGGATTGCGACACCACCGGCATCGAGCCTGATTTCGCGCTGGTCAAGTTCAAGAAGCTCGCCGGCGGCGGCTACTTCAAGATCATCAACCAGGCAGTCCCCGCGGCGCTACGCGCGCTCGGCTACCGCGAAAGCGAGATCGCCGAGATCGAGGCCTATGCCGTCGGTCACGGCTCGCTCTCCAACGCGCCCGGCATCAACGCGTCCACGCTGAAGGCCAAAGGCTTCACGGACGAAGCCATCGCCAAGGTCGAGAAAGCCTTGCCGACCGCGTTCGACATCAAGTTCGCCTTCAACAAGTGGACCTTCGGCGAGGATTTCATCCGCGACCAGCTCGGCATTGGGCTGGAAGCCATTGCGGCGCCGAATTTCGACCTGCTCACCGCGCTCGGCTTCACCAAGCGCGAGATCGAGGCCGCCAACGTGCACATCTGCGGCGCGATGACGGTGGAAGGCGCGCCGCATCTGAAGGCCGAGCATTATCCCGTATTCGACTGCGCCAACCCCTGCGGCAAGATCGGCAAGCGCTATCTGTCGGTGGAAAGCCACATCCGCATGATGGCGGCCTCGCAGCCCTTCATTTCGGGCGCGATCAGCAAGACCATCAACATGCCGAACGACGCCACCGTCGAGGACTGCAAGCAGGCCTATCTCTTGTCCTGGAAGCTGGCGCTGAAGGCCAACGCGCTCTACCGCGACGGCTCGAAGCTTTCGCAGCCGCTGAACTCGCAGCTCATCGCCGACGATGAGGACGAGGACGATGCGGTCGAGGCGTTCTACGACAAGCCGATGGCCGCGCGGGCCACGCAAGTCTCGGAAAAGATCGTCGAGAAACTCGTCGAGCGCATCATCGTGATGCGCGAGCGCGAGAAGATGCCGGATCGCCGCAAGGGCTACACGCAAAAGGCCGTGGTCGGCGGGCACAAGGTCTATTTGCGAACCGGCGAATATGACGACGGGCGCTTGGGTGAAATCTTCATCGACATGCACAAGGAAGGCGCAGCACTTCGCTCCTTCATCAACAACTTCGCGATCGCGGTCTCGCTCGGCCTGCAATACGGCGTGCCGCTGGAAGAATATGTCGATGCCTTCACCTTCACCCGCTTCGAGCCGGCGGGCCCCGTGCAGGGCAACGACTCCATCAAGTATGCGACCTCGATCCTCGACTATGTCTTCCGCGAACTCGCGGTGAGCTACATGTCGCGCTTCGACCTCGCCCATGTCGATCCGAACGAAAGCGGTTTTGATGCGCTCGGCAAGGGCGTCGAGGAAGGCAAGGAGCCAGACGGCCACGGCCATCAGGCGACCAAGTATCTCTCCAAGGGGCTGACACGTTCCAGGACCGACAATCTCGTGGTGATGCGCGGCGGCAGTGCCGCGGTCAGCGCGGGCTCGGACTCTGCTCCATCAGGCGGCAGCAAGGTGACGGCGATGTCTCCGGGCGGCGCTCATGCCCGCGTCTCTTCCGACACCATCGAGGGCGCGGTCGCGCTGAAGCAGGAAGTAAGCCACGACCTCTCTCCAACGGAAAAGCTCGAGGCGATGCAGTGGAGCAAGGCGGGCGCGGCTCAAGCCGCTCATCCCTCCAAGGCCGAGCGTCGCGCGGAAGCCAAGGCCAAAGGCTACGAGGGCGAGATGTGCGGCGAGTGCGGGCATTTCTCCCTGGTGCGCAACGGCACGTGCATGAAGTGCGATACGTGTGGGTCAACGACGGGGTGTTCGTGAGGGAAGCGTTTTTAATAACAACGGAGGACGGTGGTGAAGGACAAGCGGATGTACGTCGAACGTCGGCCTGAAGGCGATTATGCTGTCCGGCGGGCCAACTCGGAGCGGGCCAGCGATGTGTTGCCCACTCAGCATGACGCCATCGAGCGCGCCCGGGAGCTCAGCCCGGGCAGCCGGCCTCACATCGAGCGCGTGCGCAACACATCCGGCGGCTCGCCGGACAAGTGGCGGAAGGTCTGACGAGGAATTTGAACCAATCGGAGGGGGACCAATGCAGGGAGTGCTTTCGAGAAGGAGCTGAGGATGTCCAACGACGACTACGTGGTAGACCCGCGGCGGG
>DASZGQ010000089.1:0-5095 GCA_035938735.1 Methyloceanibacter sp. | reverse complement strand
GCGGCGAGCAGATGCTCGACCGTCGCCACGGATGCGCCATTGCCATCACCGAGCACAGTACACAGCGTCACGCCGGTCACGTACCGCTGATCGGCAGTGATCTCGGTGCTCTCGGCATCGCCGTTGGAGAGAAGGAAGCGTAGCCCGGTATCGCCATCAGCCGGATAAAGAATGATGGAGACAGGCGCTCCGCTGTGAACCCCTGTGCCCGTTATCGAGATTTCGCTGGCAAGCGTGGTTTGCCGTGCCCCAATAAATCCCTTCATGGCCCCCAAGCCGTTCTTTGAGTTCCCCTCAGGCTCGAAGACATATGGCCCCCGAACCCCCCGTTGATCCTGCGTCCCGGCGTTCATGCCTTCTTTGACTCAAGATCAATCAATGAGGAAGCTTAACCCTCGGGTATGGGTGCGACAAATCACGGTTTCTTTCAATGTGTTACCGGTGTACGTTTGCCCTAACCCACTGACAAACAAATCTTTTCTGTCTCCGCGCAAACCTATTTCCGACCCTTTTTATCTCGCCTTACGCAGCCCTATTTTGCCCGCCGGCGCAGGAAAGCCGGGATTTCGAGATCGTCCTCGGCGGCTGATTCGTTCACCGGCTCACGCGTCTCCATGGAGACGATCTTGGGCTGCGCCTCGATCCGTTTTGGCACAGTTGCCAATACGCCGTCGTGCTCCGGCCGCTCGATCTTCAGCCGTTTCGGGAGTGACTCAACCGGCTTCGGCGCCACCGTTTTGTGCGCCATTGGCACAGGCTTCGGCGCGCTAAACTCAGGCTCGCGCTTCTCCGCCATGGCGGCATTCTCATACTTGCGGCCGCGAGCAACGCCGGTTAGCCGCTCGAGGAAACCGACCTTCTTCTTCTGTTCCGCAAGACCAGCCGACGGGGCGGCGCCGGCACGGGCTTTGACCTCGTTCTGCGCGGGCAACGGAAACTCTTCGATATTCGGCATGCGCCGCACCGAGCGCGGCGCGGTCGCCGGTGCCGCGGGCACGAAGCTTTGCGCCGGGGGCACCGGCCCCTGCGGCTGCACTCCTTGCGGCATCGCGCTCGCCGCCAGTTGCGGCGGACGGCGCTCGATCGTCACGTTACCCGGTGCGCGCCACACTTGCGCATCGCTCGGCGCTTCGGCCGCCACGTGGACGGGCCTAGCGGGCTCGAACTGTGGTGTCGGCGCCGGCACTGGAGCCGGTGCCGGCATGGTGGCAAGACCTGCCAGCCGCTGGGTCAGGCTCTCCCGATCCCTGTGCCCCGGCTTCGACGCATCCGAGGAGAGCTGGCCAAGCCCGGTCGCCACCACCGAGACGCGGATTGAGCCATCGAGCTCGTCGTCGAAGGTCGCGCCGACGATAATATTGGCTTCGGGATCGGCTTCCTCGCGGATGCGGCTTGCCGCTTCGTCGACCTCGTAAAGGGTGAGGTCGTTGCCGCCGGTGATGGAGACGAGCAGACCGCTTGCGCCCTTCATCGACACATCGTCGAGCAGAGGGTTGGAGATCGCAGCCTCGGCTGCCTCGATGGCGCGGCGGTCGCCACTCGATTCGCCAGTGCCCATCATCGCCTTGCCCATGCCGGCCATGATGGTTCGGACATCGGCGAAGTCGAGATTGATGAGGCCCTCTTTGACCATGAGGTCGGTGATGCAGGAGACGCCTGCCCTCAGCACATCGTCGGCCATGGCGAAGGCATCGGCGAAGGTGGTCTTCTCGTTGGCGACACGGAACAGATTCTGGTTCGGGATGACGAGCAGCGTGTCGACGTATTTCTGCAGCTCCATGATGCCGGTTTCGGCCGCGCGCATGCGCCGGTGCCCCTCGAACTGGAACGGCTTGGTCACCACGCCGACGGTGAGGATGCCTTCCTCGCGCGAGGCCCTCGCGATCACGGGAGCAGCGCCGGTGCCGGTGCCACCGCCCATGCCGGCGGTGATGAACGTCATGTGGCAGCTGGCGAGATGCGCCTTGATGTCGGCCATGGCCTCTTCCGCCGCCGCCGCGCCGATGTCCGGCTTGGAGCCAGCGCCGAGTCCCTCGGTGACATGGGCGCCCATCTGGATGCGGCGCTCGGCGCTCGAGCTCAACAGCGCTTGCGCATCGGTGTTGGCGACCACGAAATCGATGCCGCGCAGGCCCGAGGCGATCATGTTGTTGACGGCGTTGCCGCCTGCTCCGCCCACACCGAACACGGTGATCCGCGGTTTGAGCTCGGTGAGATCTGGAACCTTGAGATTGATCGTCATAGTGGCCTTCTTTCTTGATCTTTCCGTATGTGCTTTCAGCCTGTTAGAAGTTGTCCCTAATCCACTCACTCACGCGTGCGAAATAACCTGTGCCGGTGCCGAGGAAGCGTTGCTCGGCGCGACCTGAGAGCTTGTCGTCGCCGCGTGTCCATTGCTTGAGGAGGCCGACGGCGCTCGAGAAATCCGGACCAGTTCCACCATCGGGCAGTCCGTTGATGGTGCGTGGCCGGCCGAGCCGCACGGGGCGGCCGAACATGTTGGAGGCGAGCTCGGAAAGTCCGGTGAGCTGGCTGCCGCCGCCCGTCAACACGATGGTCTGCGCTGCCTCGGAGGCCTGAGCGCAGGTCGCGAGCCGCCGCCGCATCAGGTCGAGAATCTCCTCGATACGTGGCCGGATGATCACGGCGAGCTGGGCCTTGGTGATCTGGTTCATGAGCCCGCGCTGGCCCTCGCCAACCGACGGAAAGGTGATGATCTCACGTTCATCGGAGGGCGTGGCGAAGGCGCTGCCGTGGAGTGTTTTCAGACGCTCGGCGTGCTCCAGCGGCGCCCCGAGCGTGCGGGCGATGTCGGTGGTGATGCCAGCGCCGCCAAGCGCTATGGCATCGGTGTGGGTGAAATGCCCGTCGGAGAACACCGACAGCGTGGTGGTGCCGGCGCCGAAATCGATGCAGGCCACGCCGAGCTTGGCCTCGTCCGGGGTGATCACGGCGAGCGCGCTCGCGTAAGGTGCGGCGACGAGACCGCTCACCCCAAGATGACACCGCTCGACGCACAGCGACAGATTGCGAATGGCCACCTCGTCGGCGGTGACCGCATGAATATCGATGCCAAGCCGCTCGCCGCACATTCCGAGCGGATCGCGGATGCCGTTGTGATCGTCGAGGCGGTAGCCGGTGGGCAGCGCGTGCAGCACCATGCGTTTTTCGCGCGCTGCGTATTGGCGGGCGCCGGCGATGATGCGGAAGGTGTCGTCTTCGCGCACGGCGCCGGAAGGCAGCGCCACGCTTGCCGCGAAGTTTTCGCTTTTCAGCCTGCCGCAGGTGACGGCGACATGGGCCTCCTCAACGATGACACCGGCCATGCGCTCGGCGGCATCGACGGCGGAGCGGATGCAATGCTCGGCGCGGTCAAGATGGGTGACCATGCCGCCCTTCAAGCCTTCAGCGCGGTGATGGCCGAAGCCCAGGACCTCGAACTGCACGCTTTCGGCGGCGACCTCGAGCCAGTCCGGCGCGGACCAGGTCTTGGCGATCAGGCAGCAAATTTTGCTCGTGCCCACGTCGAGCGCGGTCACGATGCGCTGGCGCTTGCTACGATTAAGACCTGTCTGCCGCATCCCCCCTCGCCCCCGCTCAGGTATTTCGCTTGGTGCTTGCCGTCGGCCCGTCCGGGACGGCCATACCGCCTTCCGACGTCGCGGGCTCGTTGGCATCGCGGAGCCGCACGCTCACGCGGTCGGCGAGACGAAGATCGACCGCGGCGATTTTCCTGCCGAGCAGATTGCGATCGCGATCGAGCCCAATCAGCGTGTTCAGCGCGTCGCTGACGCCGTCGTCAGGAAGCATGATGTCGATGCCGGAGGTGAGCTTCAGCGTCCAGCGCCGGTCTCCGACGCGCATGGCGGCGACCATCTGCTTCGTCAAACTGTCGAAGGGCTTGAGCGTCGCGAACAGATCGGCGGCGTTCTTGCCGGCACCCTCGCCCACCACGAGGGGAAGGTCGGCGTAAGCTTCGCGCACGGCCGGCGCGATCACGGCCCCTTCGGCATCGATCACATAGGTCTGGCCTCGCGATTGCCACACGGCGAAGGGAACACGCTCCTCGATCACGACCTGGAGCGTAGACGGCAGAAGCCGCATGACTTGCGCGTGCTTGACCCACGGCACCTGCTCGAGCCGCTCCTTGGCGGCGTCGGTGTCGAAGGCGAGCATCATGGTGCCGGGGCCAGCCCCAAGGGCTCGCGTCAACTCCGCGTCAGTGACGTGCTGCTGACCTTCCACGGTGATTTGCTTCACGCCAAAGCCGGCGGCGACAGTGAGCGCTTCGACGCCACGTTTGGCTTGGCCATACAGGCCGTCCTCTCCGCTCACCCAAAATCCATAGCCGGCGGCGCCAGAGACCAGGAGCAGGGTAACGATGCGCCAAGCGCCGCCGCCGCGATCGAGCGCGGCGCCGCCAGGGCCGCGCTTGGTCTTGCCAAATCCCGGCAGGGGGATGCCGGCGAATCTCCGGGCAGGCACGGCGATGCCGCGCGCGAGCAGCGCGTCGGTCGATTTCCTCGTCTGCCCTCGCCCCCGATTGGGGCCTACCGGTTGCACGACGCATCCTCCAGGATCCAGCGCACCAACTCGCCGAACGAGCAGCCGCTGTAAACCGCAAGCTCGGGCACGAGCGACGTGGACGTCATGCCTGGCTGGGTATTGACCTCAAGACAGATCATTTCCCCCTCGCCGCCGCCCCGATCGTCGAATCGAAAATCGGAACGGCTGACCCCACGGCAACCCAGTGCCCGATGAGCCGCCAGGGACAGCTTCTGTACCAATTGGTAAACATTTGGTAAAAGCGGCGCTGGAAGCACGTGGATCGAACCTCCTGGGGCGTATTTCGAGGTGTAGTCGTAGAAGGCGAGCCCCTCGGCCGGGCGAATCTCGATTACCCCCAAGGCCTCCTCCCCCATGACGGCGCAGGTCAGCTCTCGGCCAGGGATATAGCGCTCGACCATCAGCTCCTCACCAAAAGCCCAATCCGAGGCAAGCTCCTGCGGGGGGTGGCGCTGATCCTCGCGCACGATGAACACCCCGACACTCGAGCCTTCCGTCACCGGCTTGATCACGTAAGGCGGCGTCATGG
>DASZGQ010000088.1:0-2980 GCA_035938735.1 Methyloceanibacter sp. | reverse complement strand
ACCACATCCCGGTCTCCGTGAATGTACTTTAGCCTATAACACCGTGAGCAACACGGAGCACACCGGCTTCTTGCCCCAGGCCTGGTTGACCGCGGCACGCACGCCCCGGCGGACAGCTTCGCTGACCAGCGCTTGATCTTTGCGCCGTGGGCGCGGGATGCTCTCGATAGTGCCGATCGCGGCCTCCCGTGCGATGGCCTCAAAAGAGGTGCCTTGCGTGTCGGTGGCGGGGATGCCAGACAGCGCCACCTCGGGATCAGCAAGCAGCGTCCCCTTCTCAGACAGGACCAGCGACACCGAAACGGAGCCGGCGAAGCTCAACTTGCGCCGCTCCCGTACCTGCCCATCATCGGCGCGGGTGATGATGGCGCCGTCACGGTAGAGGCGGCCTATGGGGACATCGTTGATAATCGCAGCCGGTAGTGGCGCAAGCCGCACCATCTGCCCATTCCGGGCGCGGATGACGTCAGGCACGCCAAGCCGTTCGGCAAGCCGCGCCTGAGCCTCAAGATGCTTGCCCTCGCCATGCATCGGTATCGCGATCTGCGGCTTGACCCAGCGGTAAAGCTGCTCGAGCTCGCCGCGGCGCGGATGGCCGGACACATGCACCGGGGCGTCTCCGTCAGTAATCACTTCGATGCCGAGATCGGCGAGGCCGTTCTGCACGCGCCCCACTGCCTTCTCATTGCCTGGAATGGTGCGGGAGGAGAAAATCACGCGATCGCCCGCATCAAGCTCGACATTGGGATGTTCGCCTTGCGCGATTCGCGCCATGGCAGCGCGGGATTCGCCCTGGCTGCCTGTGCACAGCGCCACGACCTTCCGTGCCGGGATCTTCTCAAACTCGCTCTCCTCGAGGAACGGAAGGTCCGGATCGAGATAGCCGGTCTCTTGCGCCGCCTCGATCACGCGGTAAATCGCGCGGCCGACGACCACGAGCTTGCGACCCGCGCCGCGCGCGGCGTTGGCCACGGAGCGGATGCGTGCCACGTTCGAGGCGAAGATGGTCACCGCCACGGCTTTCGGTGCCTCGGCGATCAGCTGCTTAAGCGTGACCGCGACATCGGCTTCCGACGGGGACATGCCATCGCGGATGGCGTTGGTGGAATCGCAGATGAGCGCGGTGACGCCTTCCTCACCGAGCGCCTTGAGGCGAGCCATATCCGTTGGCGGGCTAGTCAGTGGGTTCTCGTCGAGCTTCCAGTCGGCGGTATGGAGCGCGGTGCCAAGATCGGTCTTGATGATCACCGCGGATGGCTCCGGGATCGAATGAGACATGTTGACGAGTTCGACGTCGAACGGCCCGATGGAACGGCGGTCACCGAGCGGCAGGACATAAAGCGGAAAGTCCTGCAGGAGCCTGGTCTCGGCGAGTTTCGACTTGAGCATGGCAGCGGTGAAGGGCGTGGCATAGACGGGCACGCCGCCGAGCCTCGGCCAAAGGTCGACCACGGCGCCGAAATGGTCCTCATGGGCGTGGGTCAGGAGGAGGCCCTTCAGGTTCGGGCGTTCCGCCTCGAGGAAGGTGATGTCGGGCAAAATCACATCCACACCGGGCTCGGCGTCGCCGCCGAAGGTAATGCCCATATCGACGATGAGCCATGCACGGTCGTCCGGCGGACCATAGCCGTAGAGGTAAAGATTCATGCCGATCTCGCCTACGCCACCAAGGGGGACGAACACGAACTCTGGCCTTTGTCGGTCGGAACGGCGGGACATGCCTTAGAACTTGAGGGTGATCACGAGGTGGCGAAGAAGACGTCGCCGGCGGCGATGCGGCGCTCGGCACCATCGCTCATCAGGAGACGGAGCGCACCCCCTGAATCGAGGCCAGCAAAGGTGCCCTCGGCTTCTTCGCCTTGCAGGCGCACACGCAAGTGGCGCCCCGCAGGGCCGGCCCTGTCGAGCCAGGCCCGCCGCACGGTCTGGAAGGCAACACCCTCGCCCCAGCGCGTGAGCCAGGCGTCGGTGACGGCGGCGAGAGTCTCGAAGGCGGCGGCCGGGGTCGCCACCCCGCGATGCTCTGCAAGGCTTGTCGCCGGCTGCTCCAGGTCAGGGGGATAGCTTGCGAGATTGATGCCGGTTCCGATCACCAGCTTGCAGCGGTTTGGTGCCGGCTCGCTCGCGCTCTCCAGCAGCATGCCAGCGACCTTGCCGCCTTTGAGCAGCACGTCGTTCGGCCATTTAAGCAAAAGCTCGGAGCGGACCTCCTCAGGCAGGAGCTTTGCCGCGGCGTCGTAGGCCACGACGCCGGCAAGGAGCGCAAGCTGGCCTGCCGTCCTCAACGGGCAGGAAAGGCCAATGAGCAAGCTCGCAAACAGATTGCCGTGCTGGGACTGCCATTGGCGCCCATTGCGGCCACGGCCTGCCGATTGCCGGGCAGACCAGATCCACAAGGGCCCGGGCTCGCCGGCATCGGCGCGGCGGCGCGCCTCGGCGTTGGTGGAATCGACCGTCTCCAGCCGAAGCAGCCGGTATCCACTTGGAACTTTCGGCGATGAGGAGGCGAAAGGCGGCATCAGAACAGGGACTTGGCGGCGGCCTCAGCGACGTTCACGAGCGGAGCCGGATAGACGAAAAAGAACAGGATGCATAGGCCGCTTGCGCCCAGCACCGCGGCGAGCGGGCCGGGCATGGGCTCGAACCGTTCGGCGGGGGCATCAAAGTACATGATCTTGACGATGCGGACATAATAATAGGCTCCGACTACGCTCAACAGCACACCGATGACGGCAAGCGCATAGAGGCCTGAATTGATGGCGGCAAGGAACACGTAGAACTTGGCGAAGAAGCCGGCGAGCGGCGGGATGCCGGCGAGCGAGAAGAGCAGCATGGCGAGCAGGAAGGCCAACATCGGGCTCGTGCTCGACAGGCCGGAAAGCTGGTCGATGTCCTCCACCATCCGCCCCTTCCGCCGCATGGCGAGGATGCAGGCGAAGGTGCCGAGCGTCATGGCGAGGTAGATGGCGAGATAGACGAT
>DASZGQ010000087.1:0-4347 GCA_035938735.1 Methyloceanibacter sp. | reverse complement strand
CTTATAGGAAATCGTGCGCCCGGGAGTCACCTGCTTGATGCGGTAAGGACCAGAGCCTAGCGGCGGCTCGAGTGTCGTCTTCAGCGGGTCACGCTGATTGCCGTTCGCATCCTTCCCGGTCCAGTAATGCTTGGGCAGGATGGTGAGCTGACCCATGATCATGGGGAGCTCGCGATTGCCCTTGACGTCGAAGGTGAAGGTCACCTGGTTCGGTCCCGTCGCTTCCGCCTTCGCCACGTTCTTGTAATAGAGCGCCATGCGCGGATTGGCCGCCTTGTTCACTTCGAGGCTGTAGACCACGTCCTCGGGCGTGATCGGCGTCCCGTCCTGCCAGCGCGCTTCGTCGCGGAGCTTGAACGTGACGGAGGAAAAGTCTGGCGGATAGGACACCCAGTTGGCGATCAAGCCATAGGAGGTCGACGGCTCCTCCAGGCTGTCCTGCATCAGGCTTTCATAGACGAGACCGAGTCCCGCGGCGGGATCTCCCTTGTACAAAATCGGGTTCAGGCTATCGAAGCTGCCGATGTTGGCCATGCGCACGAGGCCGCCCTTCGTCGCGTCAGGATTCGCGTAGTCGAAATGCTGGAAGTCGGCCGGATATTTTGGCGTGCCAATCAGCGAGACGGCGTGGCGATGCTGCGGCTCCTCTTGCGCACTCACTGGAGCGGCCAGGAAGCTCACAAGGATGACGGCGAGGATCGAGCGACGAGACATCATGGCGGGCGTGCTACGCTTGACGTTGAACAATTGCCTGCCCGCGCTTGGTGCCCGCGCGGCCCTTGCAGGCCTCGGGCCCACAGCGAAGCCCCTCGGGCTCTTAGCATGGGGGCTGCCCGGGCCCTCCATGAATTATCGCTCATGTTGAAGACACTTCGACCCTCCCCCGCCGGGGAAGGGTCGAAGTGTGTAGCAGGCTACTGCGGCTCGCCCTCTGGATAAGTGGGCTGCGGCTGGTTTGTGGTCGAAGGCTCTGACGTGTCGGCGTCTGAGGCCGGACCTGGTTCCGAAGTCTCAGCCGACGGCGCGGGCTCCTCTACCGACGTTTCTGCGGAGGGTGCCTCCGCCGGGGTCTCGGCAGCCGGTGATGGCTCTGGTGGAGTCTCCGCGGATGGTGCCGGCGCTGCCGGAGCCTCGGCAGCCGGTGCTGGCGCGGTTTCTTCGGCCTTTGGCGCTTGGGGTGCCGGGGCAGCCGCCTTGGCCTTTGGCGTTTCGGGTGCCGCCGCCGGTGCCGGCGCGGTCTCTTTGGCCTTTGGCGCTTCCGGCGCTGCGGTAGGCGCCGCCTCTGGCGCTGCGGCAGGCGCTGGCTCCTCTGCCTTTGGCGCAGCAGCAGCCGCCGGTGTCGCGGCAGGCGCTGCCGCCTCAGGCAGAGGCACCGGGTTGTCGCTCTTTGTCCGCAGAAAAGCGATAACGTCGGCTCGTGCGGCGAGGTCCGGGAGGCCGGGGAACGCCATCGTCGTGCCCGAGGCAAACGCCTGCGGGTTCGTGAGCCACATATCGAGATGCTCGAAGGTCCAATCGCCCTCCGATGTTTTGCCCTTGAGCGCAGGCGAATAGTTGAAGCCGTCGAGAGAGGCGATCTTGCGTCCGACAACTCCGTAGAGGTTGGGCCCAACCGGGCTCGGCGTGCCCTTGTCGAAGCTGTGACAAACCTTGCACAAGGCCACGCCGCCTTCGCCTTTCTTGGGATCGGCTTTGGCCAGGGCAGGCAAGATCTCGGCGCCTGGAGCTGCCTCACCGCCCGGCTTGGTGCCTTCCGCCGGCTTCGCCGCTTCGGCAGTAGGTGCCGCGGTCACGACCGCCGGCAGTGGCGGCGGGTTGTCGGTCTTGCTGCGCAAGAACAGGATCACATCAGCTCTTTGCTGTGCATCCGGCAGACCCGGGAAACCCATCGTCGTGCCTTGCGCAAAGGCCTGCGGGTTTGTCAGCCAATGGTCGAGATTCTCGTAGGTCCAATTGCCCTCTTTTGATTTTAGCGCGGGCGAATAGTTGAAGCCTTCGACCGAGGCGATCTTGCGCCCGACCACGTTGTGGAGATTGGGCCCAATTGGGCTCGGAACGCCCGCGTCAAAAGAGTGACACGCCTTGCAGACTGCCGCCGTCGTCTCACCGCGCTTAGCGGCGGCCTTGGCGAGAAGCGCGGGAAGCTCGCTCGCGCCGGCTGCTGCCTGCTGTTCTCCAGGCTTCTCCTCGTGCTTGGCCCCGGCAATTTCAGTTTCCGGCTTTTCAGGCTTGTGCTCCTCGAAGGCGATGTTGATGAGCGTTTTCGTGCCGAAAATGAGTAGCAAAGCGCCAAGCACGGCCATGGCGATCTGGTTCAGGCGGTAATGCTTCATGGTTGATTTTCCCCCCGGATGCAGAGGCTATTTTTCGAAGCTCTTGCTACCGGAAAGTGAGACTATTCGGCGTAGGCGGCTGTTGTAGCTGAGGCATTTGGCGCTGCCAAGGTGTCGCGAGACCTGGTCTACGTGTTATCTGACCCCATGGCGTCCCATTTGATCGCTATTCCGGCGAGGCTAAAGGCCACACGCCTTCCCAACAAGCCCCTCGCCGACATCGCCGGGGAGCCCATGATCGTCCATGTTTGGCGCCGCGCCGTCGAGGCCGATTGCGGCCCTGTGGTCGTGGTCTCCGACGCCGAAGCCATCTGCGATGCGGTGCGGTCCGCCGGCGGGCAAGCACTGATGACGCGCCCGGATCACATGAGCGGATCGGACCGCATCTTCGAGGCGGTGTCCAAGCTTGATCCAGACGGCGTGCTTGAAGCCGTCGTCAATCTCCAGGGGGATTTGCCGACGCTTGATCCGCGCCTCGTGCGTGCCTGCCTTGGCGCACTTGATGGTGGCGCGGCTGATATCGGCACCATCGCCGCCGAGATCGTGAGAGACGAGGAGCGCACCGACCCGAATGTGGTGAAAGTCGTTGGCTCCCCGGCCGGCCCCGCCACGCTTCGAGCGCTCTATTTCACCAGGGCCACAGCGCCGCATGGCGGTGGCCCGCTCTATCACCATATCGGGATCTACGCCTTTCGGCGCGCTGCGCTCGCCCGCTTTGTGTCCTTGCCGCCGTCGCCGCTCGAGATCCGCGAGAAGCTCGAACAGCTTCGCGCGCTGGAAGCCGGGATGCGCATTCACGTCGCCCTCGTTGACACCGTACCGCTCGGTGTCGATACTCCGGCCGACCTTGCCCGGGCGCGTGAATGTCTCGCGTCGAAAACCACTTCCCCAGCCTGAAGCGACCTTCTTCATGACCGCAGCCAAGCGTCAGAAAATCGCCTTTCAAGGCGAGCCCGGCGCCAACTCGCATCTGGCCTGCCGCGACGCCTTTCCGTCCGTGGAGGCTTTCTCCTGCCCGACCTTCGAAGATGCGCTCGCGGCAGTGAAGGGCGGCGAGGCGAAACTCGCCATGATCCCGATCGAGAACTCGGTGGCCGGCCGCGTCGCCGACATCCATCACCTCTTGCCGGAGTCGGGGCTTTACATCGTCGGCGAGCATTTTGAGCGCATCCGCCATCAGTTGCTCACTTTGCCCGGCGTGAAGCTTGGCGAGCTCAAGACCATCCACAGCCACACCATGGCGCTCGGCCAATGCCGCAAGGCGATCCGCGCGCTAAAGCTAACGCGCGTCGTGGAGGCCGACACGGCGGGTGCGGCGCGCCATTTGCGCGAAACCGGCGACCGCACGCGGGCCGTTATTGCGTCGAAGCTTGCCGCCGAGATCTACGGGCTCAAGGTGGCCAAGGCCGACATTGAGGACGCAGAGCACAACACCACGCGCTTCGTGGTGCTCGCGGCCAAGCCAGATCATCCCAAGGCCAAGGACGGCCCGGTGATCACCACCTTCGTCTTCCGCGTGCGCAACGTTCCTGCCGCGCTCTACAAGGCGCTCGGTGGCTTTGCCACCAACGGCGTCAATATGACGAAGCTTGAGTCCTATCAGCTCGAAGGCTCGTTCAACGCCACCATGTTCTACGCCGATATCGAAGGCCATCCCGATGAGCGTCCGGTCAAGCTCGCCATGGAGGAGCTTCACTTCTTCTCGAGCGAGGTGCGGCTGCTCGGCACCTATAAAGCGAGCCCGTTCCGCGCCGAGCTCAAAGCCCTCTGACAGTTGGCACTGACGATGGGGTTCCCCTCATGGCCGGTTTGATTGTCGGGGTCGTGGTTCCCTTGGTGCACCTTGGGCTCAGCAGAGTGCCGAGAACACCCATCCGCGTCCTCCTGCTTCTCTACGCGCTTGCCTTCGGCCTTGGCGTCATAGGCTTGCTCCTCGGCTTTATTCCCCATGTCTTCTTCGCCGATCAGGCGGCGCACCTGATCGGCTGGCCGCCGGGAAGTCCGTTTCGATTCG
>DASZGQ010000086.1:0-1820 GCA_035938735.1 Methyloceanibacter sp. | reverse complement strand
GAAGCCGCCGGTAGCCGAGCCGGAGGCGCCGGCCGCGCCCGAAGGCGCCGAGGCGGCGGAGCCGGAAGTCATCGGCCAGAAGGAGAAAGCCGAGGAAGAGGAGGAAGGCGAGTAAGACTGCAAAAAGGGGCCCGAGCTTTCGACGTGCCGTTCCCTTTTTGCAAGCGCGTAGTCTCGCCGTGGGCCATGAAAGTCATCGTCGGCCTGGGCAACCCCGGCAGTCGCTACGCAGGCACCCGCCACAATGTCGGCTATGCCGTGCTCGATTTGCTGGGCAAGAGCCCACGGGCCGGTCGCGCCAGAGATCAGTTTCAGGCCGAGGTGGTGGAACTGAGCGAAGACTCCGGCAAGATTCTCCTGGCCAAGCCGGAAACCTTCATGAACCTGAGCGGGCGCAGTGTCCGGCAACTACTGGATTTCTATCAGCTGCCGCTCGAAGAGTTGTTGGTTGTCTGCGACGACATTAACTTGCCGCTCGGCAAACTTCGCTTCCGGCCGCGCGGCACACACGGCGGACATAACGGTCTGCGCGATATTCAGGCTCACCTCGGAACGACCGAGTACTCGCGCCTGCGCATCGGCGTAGGCGCGCCGGAAGGCAGCGAGTTGGTTGACCATGTGCTCGGGCGCTTTCAACCGGGAGAGAAGGCCGTGATTCGGGAAGCCATCGAGACGGCAGCCCAGGCGGCGATAGTTTGGATCGAACAAGGCACCGACGCGTGCATGAATCAATACAATGGGTGAACGCGAAATCTCAGGAGCTAGCGAGTAAACGATTATGCCAGCCAATGTCTACGAATGCTTATTTCTTCTCGACACCACCAAGGTCGCAGGCGATGTGCCCGCGGCCACCAAGCAGATCCACACGATTCTCGAGCGCCATCATTGCGAGGTCCTTGCCAGCCGGCCCTGGGACGAACGGCGTCTCGCCTACCCGGTGAACGGGCAAAAGAAGGGCCTTTATTACCTCACCTACTTCCGTAGTGACGGCAAGAGCCTCGCCGAAATGGAACGCGACGTCGCCTTGAACGAGATGATCATGCGCTCGCTGGTGCTGCGCGTCGACGCCAAGCACGTGGACACCATGCTCGCCATCGCACGGGACGAGCACGCCCTAGCACTGCAGGTGGCGCCGGGCGCCGATGACGCCGGCGACGACGATTTCGATCGCGGACCGCGCCGCCGCCGCGATTTTGACAAGGATTAAACCACCTCCGGTGGATATTTGCAGATTGGGAAAATTTCGCCTGCGGGACTTGAGATGGCGGCTAACAGATGTATACTATAGCCACTTGAAGGGCCTCGTTGAATGGTGTGCATTGGTGCCGAAGTCTAACTACCGCAGGAGACTTTCCCCATGGCAAACTTGAACAAGGTGATGTTGATCGGCCGCTTGACCCGCGATCCCGAGATTCGCACTTTTGCGAGCGGAGGCAAGGTTGCTGCCTTCGGCTTCGCGGTGAACAATAGCCGAAAGAACGCGAGCACCGGACAGTGGGAAGACGACCCATGCTTCCTCGATATTGAAGCATTCAACCGCGGCGCCAGCGGGCGGCAGCTCGCCGATCTGGTTGAGCAATACCTGCACAAGGGGCATCAGGCCTACATTGAAGGCCACCTGAAGCTAGATCAATGGACGGCTCAGGACGGTCAAAAGAGGTCCAAGATCAAGATCGTATTGGATAACCTTCAGTTCCTTGAACCCCGTGCCGCCGGTGAAGGAGGGGGCGGACGTTACCAGCGATCTGGGGCGCCCGCGAGCGCACCTCGCGCTGATTTCGAAGAACAACCGCCTGAGCCCGACTTTGCACCTCCGGCCG
>DASZGQ010000085.1:0-5178 GCA_035938735.1 Methyloceanibacter sp. | reverse complement strand
GCCGCCGGCGACGGACCGGTTGCTTGTCGTGGAAGGCGCCGGTGGCATGCTCGTGCCGTTGACCGATAAGGCCTATGTCATCGACCTTGCCGCTCAACTGCAACTTCCCGTGCTCCTCGTTGGCCGCTCGACACTCGGCACCATCAACCACACGCTTCTGTCGATCGAAGCCCTGCGCCGCCGCGGCCTGGCGCTTGCCGGCGTAGTCATCAACGGACCCGAGACGCCGCACAACCGGGCGGCCATCGAGCGCTACGGCGAGGTGAATGTGATCGCCGAGATTCCCTGGCTTCCGGAGGTCACGCGTGCGAGTTTGCTCCGCATCGAGCCTGAGCTCGACCTTGAGAAGCTTGCGCGGGCGATGCCGTGAACGACGCAACCGATAGGGAAGAGCGCGACAGCGAGAGAGCGGCGCAAGAGGCGCTCGCCCGCGACATGCTCGCACGCGACCGGCGTCATGTCTGGCATCCCTTCACCCAGCACGGCACCGAAGCTGAGCCGCTCTTGATCGCACGCGCGCGTAACGCCTCGCTCCACGACGCGGAGGGGCGCGAGATCCTCGACCTCATTTCGTCATGGTGGACCTGCACCCATGGCCATTCTCACCCTGCGCTCAATGAGGCGCTCGCCCAACAGGCAGCTCGCTTCGAGCATGTGATGTTCGCGGGCTTCACCCATCAGCCGGCGGTCGATCTCGCCACAGCGCTGGCACAGCTCCTTCCCGGTGATCTCTCCCGCGTGTTCTTCTCCGACGACGGCTCAACCTCAGTCGAGGTCGCGCTCAAGATTGCCTACCAGTATTGGGCCAATCGCGGCGAGACGCGGCGGCGCGTGTTCATCTCCTTCGACGGCGGCTATCACGGCGACACGCTCGGCGCCATGTCACTCGGCCGTGGCTCTGGTTTCTTCAATCTGTTCCGCGGCATGATGTGCCAGGTGGCCGTGCTGCCCTTCCCTTGCACCTTCGACGGCGACGCCGCCGCCGAGGGCCGCGAGACGGGCGCGCTGACGGCGCTCGAAGACCGGCTGTCGAACGGTGCGCATGATGTTGCCGCCCTGATCATCGAGCCCCTATTGCAAGGCGCCGGTGGCATGCGCATCTGTCGGCCGGAGTTCCTGCGGCGCCTGGTGGACATGGCGCAATCGGCCGGTGTTCTCGTGATCTTCGATGAGGTGGCAACCGGCTTCGGACGCACCGGCACGCTGTTCGCCATGCAGCAGGCCGGCGTGGTGCCTGACCTCGTCTGCCTCTCAAAGGGCCTGACTTCCGGCTACCTCCCCATGGCGGTGACGGTCGCTCGCGAAAAGGTGTTCGAAGGATTTCTTGGTGAGACCTTCGACCGTGCCTTGCCGCACGGCCATTCCTTCACCGCAAACCCGCTCGCCTGCGCCGTGGCGCTCCGCTCCCTGATGCTGTTCGCCGAGGAGGACACGCTCGGGCGCATTTCGCGCATCGCGGCGCGGCACCGCGACATGCTCGGCGAGCTTCGCCGCCGAGATGATGTGGTCCGGCCGCGCCTGCTCGGCTCGATCCTCGCGGTCGATCTGAAGGGCGAGGCAGGCTATCAATCGGCGCAGAGTCAGGCGCTGAAGGGCTGGTTCCTTGCCCATGGCCTTAACGTGCGGCCGCTCGGCCCCACCATCTATCTGATGCCGCCCTACTGCATCACCGATGCGGAGTTGACCCGCGCCTATGCTGGGCTGATCGAGGGGCTCGACTGGCTCGCCGCGATGCGACCGTAGACGATGTGCCAGGTGATCCGACCGCCATGGTTCTCGTCAGCGGCGCGGATGGCGCGCCGAAGCGCACCGGCAGAGAGCGGCGCGTAGCCTTCGCGCGGAGTGAGCCCGCCAATCGCCTTCATGCGGCGCAGGAAGCCGAGCGCGTTGGAATCCCGCACGAGCCGCTCCTCATGGACGATGCCGGGCAGCTCCGGGATGTCGGGGAGACCAATAGGCAATCCTTGCGTGGTGAGCGCCTCGCGCCACTCGGGGAAGCTTTTGCCGCTGATGGTGGCGAAGACAAGTGCGCCGCCGGGAGCGAGACGCTCTCGGAGTGTGCTGAGCACGGTGGCCGGATCGGCAAGCCACTGCAGCGTCATGCTCGTGGCCACGAGGTCGAAGGGACCTTCCACCTTCGGACGCGTGGCGTCCATCACTTCGAAGATGACGCGAGTCCTGCTCACTCTCAAAAGATTGCGCCTGCATTGCTCGACCATGGACGGCGCGAGGTCAGTAAGAACGAAAGCCCCGTCCTGATAGCGCGCGAGCAAATGGCGGCTAAACAGCCCGGTGCCGCAGCCAAGCTCGAGCACGCGTGGCCGCGTCAGCGGAGGAAGCAGGCGTGCCAGCCGCTCGGCAACGGCGCGCTGCAAATCGGCATGCTCCTCATAGGATGCCGCCCGCGTCCCGAAGCTTTGGGCGACGGCGGCGCTACGCTTGGAGAGCATGCGCAAAATCGAGGACATGGCGAGCGCACCATTCAGGCTGCTTCAGGGGTAGCACATGGCCGCCAGTTTGCGACCAATTGATATCGTCTTTGCCCCAAATGGCCTCACTCATCGCCGCGGGCACGACAGCATCGTCGCGGGCGGCAAGGACGAGCGTGGGCCAGGCAAGCGCCGCCCTCGCCTCGGTCTCATCCCAGTCCATCAGCCAGCCGAGACCCTCATCGAGGCGCTGCACATTGAGAGCCTCATGTGGGGCGAAAGGCTCCGTGCCACAGCCGCGCCAGAAGGCATCGAGGGTTTGGTAGGGGTCTCGCCGAAGCCCACGGCGAATGCCGACAACCCTAGAGGCCGGGATTGGTGGGCAGAAGCGGCCGAAGCCCTGGATGCTGACGAGGCCACGGAAGGGTGCGCTGCCCTCTTCCCCGGCGCGATGAAGCAGCCAAAGCAGTCCGAGGGAGTGTCCGACGGCGATGGCATCCTTTGGCCAAGCGGTCCTCGACGGCGGCCCACCGGCTACGAAGCCGAGATCGACCAGGCTGACCTCGGAAGTCCGCATGAATCCGAGCAAGTCGCGCCAAATCGCGGCATTGAATCCCCAGCCATGGACGAACACGAAATGCATCTGGCGTGGAGCGCCTATGCCAAGGCGCTGCGGGGAAGCGCTGGCGCCTCGAGCGCGGCGAGCAGGCCGTCGACATCATCGATGGTATGAGCCGCGGTGAATGCGAGCCTGAGTCGCGCCGTGCCGCCGGGTACCGTCGGAGGCCTAATCGCGGTGGCGAAGAACCCAGCCTCGCGGAGTCGCTTGCTCAAGGTCAGCGCGGCATGATTGGTGCCGGCGATCAGCGGCACGATCTGGGTGGTCGAGGCGCCGGTGTTGAAGCTAAGCGCCGTCGCACCAAGCCGAAAGCGCTCAGCGAGACGAGCCACATGTGCGCGCTCAGCATCGAGCGATGGAACGAGGTCGAGCGCGGCGTCGATCGCCGCCAGCACCGGCGGCGGCAGCGCCGTGGAGTAGATCAGTCCGGCACAGCGATTGATCAGATAGTCGCGCAAGGTCGCGGAGCAAGCGACATACGCACCGAACCCACCAAGCGCCTTGGAGAAGGTGCCGATCACCCCATCCGCGTCGCCCGAAAGCCCGCGCCCTCCCTCTCCGAGAATTCCGGTCGCGTGGGCATCGTCGACGATGAACATGGCGTCATGCGCGCGTGCGAGACGCCCGATCTCGGCGAGCGGCGCCACGTCTCCATCCATAGAGAACACGCTCTCGGTCAGGATGAATTTCGGCCTCTCATCTCCTTGATATTGACTCAAAAGCACACCGAGATGGGCGGCATCGCCGTGACGATAGCGGATCTCGCGTGCGCAAGAAGCGGCGCAGCCGAAATGGAGGCTCCCGTGATTGAGCCGGTCGGAGAACACGAGCGGCTCGGCGCCAAGCACGCTCCGGTCAAACAGCGCCTGCAAAACCGAGGCATTGGTCTGGAAGCCCGAAGCCATGATCAGCGCCGCTGGTTTTCCCTTCAGCGCCGCGACCTTTGTCTCGATGCCGGCGAACAGATCGAGATTGCCGGTGACGAGGCGCGAGGCGCCGGAGCCCACACCATGCTGTTCCGTCCAGGCACGCGCCTGCTCGATCAGGGCAGGATGGAAGCGCAAGGCGAGATAGTCGTTGCTGGCTAAATTGACGTAAGTCTCATCCCCGATGCGGATGGTCCTGGCGTGGGACGCCCCGATCTGGGTGAGCCCCCGCCGCAATCCGTCGTGGTCGCGCGCGTCGAGATAGGCTCCGTAGCGGCTTTCGCTTCCTGACATGATCCTGTAATACCGAAGGGCCAGACAAGCAGCAATCGTATCGCGAGAGACGTGACCGAGCTTCCAGCTTTTCCGAATCCTATCAATGGCAAGGAACACCGGGCCGATAAACCCGGTGAGCCAACGCCGACGACTCATGGGTTTCGCCACGACTGGGCAAAGGACGAGGTGGTGGCACTCCTTAGCAAGCCTTTGCTCGATCTTGTCGACCAGGCGCGCGCGGTGCATCGGCGTCATCACGCCGACGGCACTGTACAGCTCGCGAGCCTGCTGTCGATCAAGACGGGGGCGTGCCCAGAGGACTGCAAATATTGCCCACAATCGGCCCATTACGCGAAGAGCACCGGACTGAAGCGCGAAGAGGGCCTCGATGTGGACGAGGTCCTGGAGAAGGCGGGCATCGCCAAACAGGCCGGCGCCACGCGCTTCTGCATGGGCGCAGCCTGGCGCGAGGTGAAGGACGGCGAGGCGTTCGACAGCGTGCTCGCCATGGTGCGCGGCGTGCGCGCGCTCGACATGGAGGCTTGCGTCACGCTCGGCATGCTGACGCAAGCTCAGGCCGACCGCCTGGCGGAAGCCGGACTCACCGCCTACAACCACAATCTCGATACGTCGCCGGAGTTTTACGGCGAGATCATCACCACGCGCTGCTATCAGGATCGACTGGACACACTTGAGCGCGTCCGGCGTGCCGGGGTGCAGGTCTGTTGCGGTGGCATCATCGGCATGGGCGAAAGCGTTGAAGACCGGGCCGGGCTGTTGCAGGCGCTCGCAAATCTCGATCCGCATCCGGAAAGCGTGCCGATCAACGCGTTGGTCGCGGTGCCGGGCACGCCGCTCGAAAACCGGTCGCCGATCGATCCGCTCGAGCTCGTGCGCATGGTGGCCACAGCGCGCGTGCTGATGCCGG
>DASZGQ010000084.1:0-17016 GCA_035938735.1 Methyloceanibacter sp. | reverse complement strand
CGGGCTTGGTCCGTCATCGTGGGGCCGCCCGCCCGAGGCGCCGCGTTGCAGCCCCACTTTCAGACGGAGAGCCGCCGGCCCAACCATGTCTAGCACATCAAAGTTGCAGCCTCGCAGAGCCCCGCTGACGGCGGGAACGGCCGCCAGGCTCACTTCCTCACTGCTTTAAGGCTCAGCTTTCTGCCGAAGACGCGAGCGCCGGCGTATGTCAGTGCCCCATCCCGGATGGGAGAGCATCACCGCACCAGCCCGATTGCTCACACTGACCTTCCCGTTCAGCAGCAGCACACCATATTGCCCATCAATGGGTCCGGCCCAGAACTGGGTGCCGCGCACGCCGAGCCCGGCGTAGGAGGTGTTTACGACTATATTCTTCTGGTGCATCTCCTCGATCTTGCCTCCTGCGAAGCGGAGGGCCCCCTCGGTCGCCTTCAGTACGACCTGGGCCGAGCTTTTGTTAGGATTGAAGACAAAGCGATCGATCACGACATTTGCATTCTCACCGAGCGTCAGCGAGCTATTGTCGTCAAAGGTGACTTGCAACCGCGCGTTAGCTCCCGTGCGAAGCCGGTCGTTCATGTGCACGGGTGCGCCGACGACGGCGGTCGTGGTGCCAATTTGTGCTTCATTTTGGACCTTGGTGACCGTACCAACAACGGCAGCGCGGACATTTAAGGTCGCAGCGAGAAAGAAAACAATTGCAAGGCAGAGGAGGGATGGTAAGCGCGACATCGCACTCTCCGTTCAGGAAGACCACGACGGTTGCAGCATGCCTGGCAGGTCAACCTGTCGGGTCAATGACAATAATTCGGTTCTGTTAGGATAACAAAGCAAAGCATCGCCCCGAGGACGATGGGTCCGCCCATGAGCGCGGGTTGGTTTGCCAAGTGCCGGTCGGGAGCTGGGAACCTCCCGGCCGGTGCGCTCACAATGCGCCTAGCGATGAGTCTGCGCAAGGGGCGCTCAAGCGGCTGTTTGCGGTAGTGCCAGTTTGTAGGTTGAATGCCACATCAAGCTATTTATCTAGTAAAATCAATGGTATGTCGGGGATGCCTTATCCCCCGAGGCGGCAGCCCTTCTCTTTTTACTAATCACTAAGCTCAAGCGCCTCGCCATGCCTCAACACTGCCTCGGCCTTCTCCGTGTAGCGGCCGTCGGCCTGGTGCAGCACCTGCCCCCTGAGAAGGCGAAGCTCTGCGCGGCTTCCCTTTCTTGCCTGGAGGATGATGCGGAGCGCCGGCTCGCCCTCCTTTGGGAACAGGGGGAATAGGGTGATGGCGCCGAAGCGCCTGTCGAGCAGCGGCAGCAAGTCCGGTAGCGCCTCCGGCCGGTGGATCAGAATGAGCCGTCCCTTCGGCGCCGCGAAGGTGGCAAGGGAGCGAATCCAGGCCTCCAGCGCCCCTTCTCGCATGATATGAGCCTCGGCGCGGCCTGCATTTGAGGCAGCGCGCACGGTGCCCTCCGCATGGAAGGGCGGATTGGCAAAGACCTGGTCGTAGCCCTCGCGCACGAGGCCCTTGGCCAAGAGGGATTCGGCGGGCGCGGTTAAATCCGCGGTGATTGCTTGGAATTGTCCGGAAAAGCCGTTCCGCGCCGCATTGGCTTCGGCAAGCGCGCAAGCCTCCTCGTCGATGTCGACCGCGGTCACGTTAATTTGAGGACAACGGGAGAGCAGGCAGAGCCCCGCCACCCCGACACCTGCGCCGGCATCCAGCACCCGCTCGCCTGCGCATGCTGGAACCGCGGCCTGCAGCCAGACTGCGTCGCTTCCTGCGCGGTGCCCTGCCTTGGGTTGAACCACGCTGATGCGCCCGCCGAGGAAGTCGTCGAGGGTCGTTGTGCCCGGCCCGCCCGGCAGGCGACTTTGGTCAGCTTTTGTCTTCAGCGAGGACATGGCCGATCCCTGCACCGGTCAGCAGAGCCCGGGCGCGCCTCGCCGCGTCGCTTGCCACAAGCACGCGGCGGGGCAGCGCCCCTATCGATCCTTCCAGAACGCTCATATTGGCGTCTGCCACCATGAAGTCGATGCCCTCCTCCTCGAGCAGCGCACTCACATAGGAAATCAACACCGCGTCGTTTGACCGCAACAATTCCTTCATGGAGCGCAAAACCTTTGCCGCCGGGCACCTTGACCTTGATGCTGGAGCACCGACAATATTCTCTGTTAAGTCAATCGCATCTTAAGAGCCGGCATTCGCGGAGGAGCCTTTTGGGAGTCGTTGTCCAGCTTTCCGGTGCTCGTGATCCAAGGGCAAGCCTTGCGCCGTTGCTCGCGCTTGTCGAGGAGGATATGGGCCATGTCAACCGCATCATCCTCGATCGTGCTCGCTCCAACGTCGAGCTGATCCCCGATCTTGCCCGCCACCTGATCGACTCTGGTGGCAAGCGCTTGCGGCCGATGCTGACTGTCGCCGCGGCGAAGCTTTGCGGCTATCGCGGCGACGGTCATGTGCGGCTCGCGGCGAGCGTCGAGTTCATGCATACCGCGACGCTGCTTCATGACGACGTGGTCGATGAGAGCGATCTCAGGCGCGGCAAGACCGCGGCGCGTTTGCTCTGGGGTAATGAGGCGAGCGTTCTCGTCGGCGACTTCCTCTTGGGACAGGCTTTCAAGATGATGGTGGATGTGGGCTCGCTCGGCGCACTGCGCATCCTGTCCGACGCGGCGGCGGTGATCGCCGAAGGCGAAGTGATGCAGCTCATCACCGCCAAGAACACCGAGACCACCGAGGACGATTATCTCGCGGTGATCGACGCCAAGACTGCGGCGCTGTTCGCCGCAGCCGCGGAGGTTGGTGCGGTTATCGCCAACCGGCCGAAGTCGGAAGCTGCGGGCTTGCGGTCCTATGGCCGCAATCTCGGACTCGCCTTTCAGCTTGTAGACGATGCGCTCGACTACTCTGGCGAGCCGTCGATGCTCGGCAAGAGGGTCGGCGACGATTTCCGCAAGGGCAAGATCACGCTTCCCGTGGTGCTGTGCTATCGCCGCGGTAATGCCCAAGAGCGCGCCTTCTGGCAGCGCACGCTCCAGGTGGGGGCGATCGGCGAGGATGATCTCCACGAGGCCATGGGGCTCATGCAGAAGCACCATGCCCTGAGCAACACCATGGAACGCGCGCGCCACTACGGCGCCATTGCGCGCGACGCGCTCGCCATTTTCCCCGACTGCGACGCCAAGGCTGCGCTGCTCGATGCGGTCGCGTTCTGCGTCAACCGGCCGTTCTAGAGCCGATCGATGAAGAAATTCGTGGATGGCCGGGACTTCGCCCGTCCACGACAGTTCAATTGGGCAGCAGCATAGTTGCTTCGATCCACCAATTTGGGTGATGAGCCCGAAGCTCAGCTGCGGCCTCTTTCGCCTCGGCTTGCGTCGCGAACAGGGTAAAGCAGGTCGGCCCGCTTCCGGCCATCCGCACGAGACGCGCGCCGTCAAGGCGCTGAAGCGCTGCCAGAATCTCGCCGGTGACTGGCGCCAGTCGAAGCGCCGCAGCTTCAAGATCGTTCCCGCGCGGCGCCGCGTAGCCGATAAGCCGCGCAAAACTTCCGCTGAAGTCTGGAGCCGCTTGTGGTTCTTCGCCGCAGAAGGGCGCCGCATTGAGCGTGCCATAGACATTTGCCGTGGTAAGCGGGGTGCCAGGATTGACGAGCAGTACGGCGCAAGGGGGCATATCCTGCACTGGAGTGACGGTCTCACCGCGACCGGTCATCAGGGCAGGGCGCCCTTTGAGGCACGCCGTGACATCTGAGCCGATGCGCGCAGCGATTTCGGCGAGGGCCGAAGGCGAAAGCGCCCCAGGGTTGGCTCTCGCGAGCAGCCGCAATGCGGCCGCGGCGTCGGCTGAACCGCCGCCAAGTCCGGCCGCAACCGGCAGAGCTTTGAACAGTCGAAAGCCGCCCAGCCGGACGCCGGGAACGATCGTCCTAGCGGCTTCGGCCGCCACGGTGATGAGATTGTCTCCGCGAAGCGTGCCTGCGAAGGGGCCTTCGATAGCGAGCGCGAGGCCCCGGCCAGGTTCAAGCTCGAGGCTGTCACCGAGCTCGGTGAAGGCCACGAGACCGCGGACCTCAGGATAGCCGTCGGCGCGACGGCCGAGCACCTCAAGGGTTAGGTTGAGCTTTGCTCTTGCCGTGTCGCGGAGCGCCATCATTGCGAAGCTCCGCACAGCCGAGAGTGCGGGACTATTCGGCGATCTTCTGCACCGAGGAATTCGCAGCCTTGGTCGCCGGCAGGTCAGGGAGACCGTCCTTGAGCTTCTTATCGATGGTCGTGATGAGATCGCTGTCCGGCTTCAGGGTGAGGCTCTGCTGCCATTGATATTTCGCCTCGAGCTTCCGCCCGATACGCCAATAGGCGTCGCCGAGATGATCGTTGATCACCGGATCGTCGGGCTTGAGCTCCACCGCCCGCTCCAGATGCTCGACCGCCGACTGGATGTTGCCCAAGCGAAAATAGGCCCAACCAAGGCTGTCGATATAATAGCCGTCGTCTGGCTTCAGCTTCACCGCCTTGCGGATGTAGTCCATCGCCATCTTGAGATTCTGGCTCTGGTCGATCCAGGTGTAGCCGAGATAGTTGAGCACCGGCGATTCGTCGGGCGATAGCTCCAGCGCCCGTTTCAAATCTGCTTCCGCCGCGGGCCAATCCTTAAGCCGCTCGTTGCACACGCCGCGGGCATAAAACAGTGGCCAATTCTCCTTGGCCGGCTTGCCAATCAGCAGGATGGCGCGCGAATAGTAATCACGCGCCTCGCTATACCGCTCATGCGAGCGCATAATGTTGCCGAGGGCATCGAGCGGACGGACGTCTTTCGGATTCTTGTCGATAATTTTTTCTAGTTGCGCCTTGGCATCGTCTACCCGGTCGAGCGCGTTCAGCGCCAGCGCCTTCTGGATCTGAACGTTCAGCCAGAGCGGCGAATCCTCTTTGACGTCGTCGAAGGCTGCGAGCTCGAGGTCGTATCTCTTGGCGCTGTCATAGGCTTCGGCGAGCGCGACCTGGGCAAGCGGAAAATCTGGCTCGAGGTAAAGCGCGAACTGCAGAAAGATGATGCCCATGTCGAGGCCGCCCTCTCCGGCGAGGGCGTCGCCGATGCCGTAGAACACCTCAGCGAGCCCGTCATTCGCGGAGGTGATAAGCAGAGGTGGAATCTTGCCGGCATCGATATCGGCCAACAGCGCAGCCGACAACGGATGCTCCGACGACTTGGCAATGTGGGTCTTTAGCGTTTGCCTGGCGAGCTTGCGGTTGTTGGTGTTGACCAAGTGGCGCGCATAGGCGTCGGCCACTCGCAAAGTTGCCGGGTTCTTTTTGAAGGCTTGCGCGAAGGCCGTCCGCGCCACGTTGGGCTTGCCGGCAACATCAGCGATCAGAGCGCGGTGGTAACACTGATAAAATTGCGCCCAGTCGGCATCGCTCAGCGTATCCAGGGTGGCGAAGGCCTGATCGGTCTTGCCGCTCGCTTGCTCAACCCACGCCCGTGCCAGGATCGAGGTCAGGTCGGCGATTGGACCCTGACGCGCGGCGGCGAAGTGCTCGTCTGCGTCCTTGTAGTCGCCGCGCTTGAAGGCGTCGCAGCCAAGCAGGAACTGGGCGATACGATGCGACGGCTCAACCTTGACCAGCTCGCGCGCGAGCTCAATGGCGCGATCCCAATTCGCCGCCGCAGTTTCAAGCAGGAAGGCCTGCTCGAGAATGATCTCATTCTGGGGATCTTCGGTCAGCGCCTTGGAATAGAAGTCAGCCGCCGCGACGGTGTCGTGATCGCCACGAGCCACGCGGCCGGACAGATAATTGCCAAGTAGAGTGCCGGGATCGGCTTGGTCGGTGACAGTCGAGGCCACTTCCGAATAGGCGGTTGGAGCCGCCAGGGTGGCCAAGACAAAAAGAGACCTCCGCGCCCATTTGCGGAAGGCAGAAGGTTCGGCAGTCTGCATGTGTGCGTTCGGCTTGGCGCCGCCCCAAACAGGTTCAACGACCCCCTAAAGAGGATGAGGATTATGCGTTTTCGCGTTCACCGCAACCCAAAAGCTTCCTTGCCGGTGAAAGGCGGCGCGTTTGTGACGAGAACCGCGACAAGCTTACACGGGAGCTTATTTTCGGGGGCTTACATATTGGCGTAATTGGGCCCGTCGCCGCCCTCCGGGGGCACCCAGGTAATGTTCTGGGCCGGGTCTTTTACGTCACAGGTCTTGCAGTGGACGCAGTTCTGCGCGTTGATCTGGAATCTCTGCTTGTCGCCCTCGCTCACCACCTCATAAACCTGTGCCGGGCAGTATTGCTGCGCCGGCTCGGCATATTCTGGGAGGTTCTCGGCAATCGGAATGCTCGGGTCGGTCAGTCGAAGATGCACTGGCTGGTTCTCGGCATGGTTGGTTCCTGACAGGAACACCGAGGAGAGTATATCGAAGGTCAGCACTCCGTCCGGCTTCGGATAGTCGATGAGCTTGGCCCGCGCCGCCTTCGTGAGGGTCGCATAATCTGGCTTGGTATGCTTGAGCGTATGGGTGAGGAAGGGAAACAGCGTGTTCAGCCACATGTCGATTCCGCCGAGCATTACGCCGAGCCATGTGCCGAAGCGCGCCCAGAGCGGCTTAACGTTGCGCACCTTTTTGAGCTCCGTTGCCATTGAGCTTTGCTTGACGCGTTCCTCGTAGGCGTCGAGCACGTCGCGCGTGCGCCCGGCCATGATGGCCGCGAAAGCAGCTTCCGCCGCCATCATGCCGCTCAGCATGGCGTTGTGACTGCCCTTGATGCGTGGCACGTTCATGAAGCCAGCGGTGCAGCCGATGAGCGCTCCGCCGGGAAAGGCAAGACGCGGGATGGCCTGCCAGCCGCCTTCGGTGAGGGCACGCGCGCCGTAGGAAATGCGCTTGCCGCCTTTCAGATGTTCGGCGATGCGCGGATGCAGCTTGGCGCGCTGAAATTCATTGAACGGGTTGAGATAGGGGTTGGCGTAATCGAGATGCACGACGAAGCCGACCGACACCAGATTCTCGCCGAAATGATAGAGGAAGGAGCCGCCGCCGGTGCTGTCTGCGAGCGGCCAGCCCATGGTGTGCTGCACGAGCCCGGGGCGATGCTTCTCCTTCGGCACCTCCCACAGCTCTTTCAAGCCGATGCCATATTTCTGCGGGCCGCTCTCGGCGTCGAGGCTGAAGCGGCCGATGAGCTGCTTGGTGAGCGAGCCGCGCGCGCCTTCGGCAAGCAGCGTGTATTTGCCGACGAGCGCGATGCCCGGCGTGTAGCTGTCCTTGTGCGACCCGTCGCGCGCCACGCCCATGTCGCCGGTGATCACGCCCTCGACCTCGCCGTTCGGCCCGAAGATCGCGTCGGTGACGGAGATGCCGGGATAGATCTCAACGCCGAGAGCTTCGGCCTGCTCGCCGAGCCAGCGGCACAGGCTGCCGAGGCTGCCGGTATAGCAGCCGTGATTGCTCATGAGCGGGGGCATCAACAAAGAGGGGAAGCCGATGCCTCCGCTCTCGAACAGATAATAAAAGCGGTCCTCGCTCACTTGCGTCTGGAGCGGCGAGCCCTGCTCGCGCCAGTCCGGCAAGAGCCAGTCGAGCGCCACCGGATCGATTACCGCGCCCGACAATATATGGGCGCCGACCTGAGAACCCTTCTCCAGCACGACCACGGAGATATCCTTGGCCCGCTCGGCCGCGAGCTGTTTGAGCCTGATCGCCGCGGCGAGGCCGGCGGGCCCGGCACCGACGATCACCACGTCGAACTCCATGGTCTCGCGCTCGATCACATCATCCAAAATGCTTCTCCGCTTCGTCTACTGGGGCGCTGAAAGCACATCTATGTCGTTTCCGCAAAGGCGGAAATACAGTATCCGCGGTCGCGCAAAAACTGGAGGGAGGGCACGATACTGGATTGCGCCGCCGAGCCGGGCAATGACAAAGTGCGCCATGATGCCGACGCCTGACGAAAAAGCTGCGCGCGCCTTGCTCGACTGGTATGAGGCCATGGGCGCCGATGAGGCGATCGGCGAGGAGCCGGTCGACTCCCTTTCCGCTGCGAGCATCCCGGCGCTGGAGGCAAGAAGGGCCGCAAGCCCGCCGCCGCGCCTCGCGCCGAGAGTTGCGAGCCCGCCGGCCACGCGCGGGATCGGGGGCGAGGTCTCGAGCCTTGCCGAGCTCGAAGCATTGGTCGCCAGATTCGAGGGCTGCTCACTGAGGCGCACCGCCAAGAGCCTGTGCTTCGCCAGGGGCAGCGATCAAGCCCGCATCATGATGATCGGCGAGGCGCCAGGCCGCGATGAGGATTTGCAAGGGAAGCCCTTTGTCGGCCGCGCCGGGCAGTTGCTAGACCGCATGCTCGCTTCGATCGGGCTTTCTGAAAGCCACGTCTACATCACCAACACCGTCTATTGGCGGCCGCCAGGAAACCGCACGCCAACGCCGGAGGAGATTGAGGCCTGCGCGCCGTTCCTCGCCCGCCAGATTGAGCTCTTGTCGCCGGCAGTGTTGGTGCTGCTCGGCGGCGCCGCGGCGAAGACCATCCTGAACACGAGCGAGGGAATCATGCGGCTCAGAGGCAAATGGCTGAGTTATTCTTGCGCCGGTCGCGATTTGCCCACGCTCGCCACGCTCCATCCGGCGTTTCTGCTGCGCAAGCCTGAGCAGAAGCGCTACGCCTGGCGGGATCTTTTGATGCTGAAGGCGGCGCTGGATTCGGAAATCGGAGGTCAGTAAAACGCCGACATGAACCGCATCGACGAAAGTGTCCCCTTCATTCCCGTGCGCATCGCCGTGCTCACGATCTCAGACACGCGCGACGAGAAGAGTGACAAGTCCGGATCACTGCTTGCCTCGATGATCGAGCAGGCGGGCCACCAGGTCGCGGCGCGGGCGATCGTGTCTGACCACGAGAAGGACATCCGCAAGCAGGTCAAGAAATGGATCAAGGATTCCGAGATCGACGTGGTCATCACCACTGGTGGCACTGGCTTTGCCAAACGCGACGTGACGCCAGAGGCGGTCAGGCCGCTGTTCGAGAAAGAGATCGACGGCTTCTCCGCCCTGTTCCACATGGTGAGCTTCGAGACCATCGGCACCTCGACGGTGCAATCGAGGGCCTGCGGCGGCATGGCCAACGGCACCTTCATCTTCTGCCTACCGGGATCGCCAGGGGCCTGCAAGGATGGCTGGAACGGCATCCTCAAATTGCAACTCGACAACCGCCATCGCCCTTGCAGCTTCGTCGAGGTCATGCCTCGCCTCAAGGGACAGTCGGGGGCGAAGTCCAAGCCTTAAGGCTCAGCGCGCTGAGCGCGGCGTGATGAGGCGCTCCCAATCTCGACGAAGACGACGGAAATCTTCCTCGGTATCGACGTCACTGAGCATTGCCGCGAAAACGACGTGCCGTCCCTTGAGATTAACAAGCGTATCGGCAAGGGCTTGCGGGCTCGACCAGCGGACGCCGGCGAACGGCGCCAGCACGCGTGGGCTGCGCCGCAAGCCGACGAGCCAATAGCCCCCGTCCGGCGCGCGCCCGAACACGGCGTCCGATTTGCCGAGCAGGCGAAAGGCGTGAGCGACGTGGGCGCCCCTGATGGCCGGGATGTCGCCGCCGACGATGATCGCAGGCCCGGGCGGCAGTCGCTGGAAGAGCCGCTGAATACGCCACCCGAGATCGCCTTTACCTTGCGGCAAGCGTTCGACCCTCTTGCTGTATGGCCAAAGCCGCGTGCCAATGTCGCTATCGGGAGCGATCGCCAGCAACGTGCGCCAACGGCGGTCAGCTCCGAGCCGCGTCAACGTATGGGCGAGGCAAGTTCGGTAGAACCGCGTCGCCTGGACGGCACCGATGCTTGCCGCGAGCCTGCGTTTGATGCGCCCGGCCCGCGGGCTTTTGGCCATGATGATGAGGCGTGGCGCGTAAGCAGCGCGGCGAGGGCGGCGCGCTCGTTCCTTACCCATAGAGGCGCGCAAGCACGCGCGTCGGCACGCGGAGGAAATACAGCACCATGCAGCAGAGATTGCGCAAGGAGCGCGCGACATAGCCTTCGCTGCGGTAACGTACGCCGCTCGTCACCGCGCGCGATTGCAGCATGACGAGCTGACGCCGCTTGAGCCGCCGCATGAGATCGACGTCTTCCATGAGCGGCATCGGCCGGAAGCCGCCAAGCTCGCGATAAAGCTTGCGCGAGATAAGTAGGCCTTGATCGCCGTAAGGCAGCGCGAACAGGAAGCAGCGGAGTGCCACGACCGACTCCAGCAGGCGCGGCATCATCCCATCGTCGTCGAGGGCAAAGCGGAAGGCTGCCGCAGCGGGAGCACGCCGCCCCGACGCGACCCGCTCCATGTACCCTTCTGCTTCGTCCGCCCAGCCAGGTTCGAGCACCGTGTCGGCATGCAGGAAAAGAAGCCAGTCCCCGCGTGCCGCGGCGGCGCCAGCTTGAAGCTGCATGCCACGGCCGAGCTTCGTCGTGATGAGCCGCGTTCCCACTGCTTCTGCGATGGCGCAGGTCTCATCACTCGACCCGCCATCGACCAGGATTGCTTCCTGGACGATGCCGTCGACCACGGCCGGCACGAGCGCTGCGAGCGTGGGGCCAAGGGTCGTCTCGGCGTTGTAAGTTGGGATAACCACGGAAATCATGGAGGCCGACTATAGCGTTTGGCGGACTTCCGGCAATTCCCGCGTTCTCAATCCTTAACGATGTTCTTGATTTGTTCTCATTTGATCTCTATATGGAATGTCATGTCCATTGCGCTCCGAACGCCCGGAAAGTCCGACAGCTTCCCGCTTGAGATCGGTGGCGTGGCAGGCGCGCGCCGCAACGGTCGTGGTGCCGCGACCAATCGGTCCGGCCGCTATGAACCCATCGCCTATGAGCCGGTCGACGACGGTTGGGAGTCTCTCGCCGAGCTCGAGGCACTGACCACCGAAGTGCAGGAGGTACCGGCCAGGCGCATCATCACGCGGAACTCCTCTCCCGATATCGGCTTCGATCGCTCGATCAATCCCTATCGCGGCTGCGAACATGGGTGCATCTACTGTTTCGCGCGACCGACCCACGCTTTTCTTGGCCTGTCGCCGGGGCTCGACTTCGAGACCAAGCTGTTCGCGAAGACCAATGCCGGCGCGGCGCTCGAACGCGAGCTTGCCGACCCCGCCTATCGTCCCCGCACCATTGCCATCGGCACCAACACCGATCCGTACCAGCCCATCGAGCGGCGCTACCGCATCATGCGGCGCATCCTCGAAGTGCTCTCCGCCGCCAATCATCCGGTCGGCATCGTTACCAAATCTGCGCTCGTGTTGAGGGATCTCGACCTGCTTCGCTCTATGGCCGAGCGCGGGCTGGTCAAGGTCGCGCTCTCCGTCACCACGCTTGATCGGAAACTCGCCCGCGCCATGGAGCCGAGGGCGAGCACGCCAGACAAGCGGCTCGAGACCGTTGCCAAGCTCGTCGAGGCAGGGGTGCCGACTTCTGTCATGGTGGCCCCGATCATTCCCGGCCTTACCGACATGGAGATGGAGCGGATCCTGGAGCGGTCTGCCGCCACCGACGTGAGGAAAGCGGGCTATGTGCTGCTTAGGCTTCCGCTCGAGATTGGTGACCTGTTCACCGAATGGCTGAAGGCGAACTGTCCAGACCGCGCGAACCGCGTGCTCTCGCTGATGCGCTCGACGCGGGACGGCGAGCTCTACAACGCGAAATGGGGCGAGCGCATGGTGGGCGAGGGGCCTTATGCCTGGATGATCGGGCGGAGATTCGAGATCGCCGCCGAGCGGCTCGGCTTCAACAAAGACTTCGTCGAGCTCCGTACCGACCTGTTTACGCCGCCGGTCCTCCCTGGCCAGCAGCTCCGCTTGCTTTAGGCGGCCGCCCGATACTAAAACCGCTCATTCTTCGTCATGGCCGGGCTTGTCCCGGCCATCCACGACTGTGCACTTACGAAGAAATTCGTGGATGCCCGGCACAAGGCCGGGCATGACGAAAGTGGTTGTTGGCGATGACGCAACTAAAGGTTTTCCACAGCAGCAATGCCTTGAGTTGCCAAACCGATCTCGCTTGGCAAGACTTCGTCTCCATGGGAGTCGCCAAGGAAAGCGCAACGCCTCGCACGCTTCCGACCTTCGACTTTGAAGCGGAGCTGATGGACGAGTTGCACGGGCCAATCGTCGGCATCGACGAGGCCGGCCGCGGTCCTTGGGCGGGTCCCGTGGTGGTTGCCGCTGTGATCCTCAATCCGGACTGCATTCCAGAGGGGCTCAACGACTCGAAAGTTCTCACCGCTGAGGCGCGCGAGGACCGCTATGCCGAGATCATGGCCACGGCCTGCGTGTCGATCGCCATCGGCCAAGTTCGCCGCATCGACCGTGACAATATTTTGCAAGCTACATTGTGGGGCATGCGCGCTGCCTATCGCGGGCTGCAGACGCCGGCGGTCACGGCGCTGATCGACGGCAACATCGTTCCGCGCCGATTTCCCTGCAAGGCGCGCGCTGTCGTTGGCGGCGATGGCCGCTCAGTCTCCATCGCTGCGGCGTCCATCGTCGCCAAGGTCACCCGCGACCGGCTCATGGTGAAGCTCTCGCGCCGCTACCGGCGCTATGGCTGGGAGCTGAACAAGGGATACGGAACGCCGGAGCACGCGCGCGCCATCAAGAAGCACGGCGTGTGCACCCACCACCGCCGCTCCTTCAGCCCAATCGAGCTCGCCCTTCAGCTGTTCAATCAGCCCGCTGAAATTTCACCGTGACGATCCGGCGGGGGTGTCAGCGTAGCCGGGGCTCTGCATGCGTTGGAGCATGCCGGTCAGGCCATCTGCGCCTTGCGCTGGCGCCTCACTGTTGCCGTTCGGCGCGGCGGCGGCGAGCCTGTCTCCGGCGGCGTGTTGTCGGCCCAGCTGTCGGGCACGTAGAAGCTTGCCGCTGCTTGCACCGTCGGGTTCTCGCCATGGCGCCTGCCGATGAATCGATGGCAAAGCACCGCCGCCCAATGCGTCCAGTGGCGTCAGGCTGTCCTTGGCGAAAGGCCTCTCCACCGTGTGGTGTCGGATCAGCTCGTAGCGCTCGAGCACGAGGAGATAGCTCGTGGTGTTGGTGGCTTCGTCCACGCAGTCCTGCTGGGTTGGATCGCCTGAGCCGCCAAAGTCCATGCTCGGCCGGTCGGTCGCGGTGCCTACGGTCGGCGCCACCCGCCGCTCCATCCAGGCAATGGCATAGGCGAGGGCCCTGCGTTCCTCTGCCGGGTTGTCGTTGCGCGGCACCCGCGCCGTCAGCGCGCTAAGCTCCGCGGTGTCGGCTTGGGAGAAGGTGAAGGGCGTCTGCTCCTTGCAGCCATAGGCGGGGCAGACGCTTACCGTATCGAGCTTGCGAGGCTTGGCGTCGAACTTCTCGAAATGGGCCTCCGGCGGCCCCTCCTGCTCATAGGTGCAGCCGGCAAGCAAGGTGAGCGCGAGGCCCGCGAGTACTGATAGGAGCGCTTCGAACGCGCGCCAATGAGACGGCATGTACGCCAACCGATCCTGATCACGCCTGCCCCGTCGCCAATTGGCGGGGTATGGGTCCCGGGATCACCGCCAGAAGTTTAGGATTCGTTAGGTCCCCCACCCGGTGCGGACTGAAGTCCGCAAAACCCCTCCCGCGGGTTCGGCCGACCGCCATGGATCACAAACCCGCCACTTCCTCGATATAGCGTTGGCCTTCGCTGCCGTCGGGGAAGGGGTTGACAGCAGAGCAAGCATGGTGACTCTCAAATCCCCGACGGGTGTTCTTGCAAGGGCTTGAAGCGTGACTGCGATCTATCTGCAGAAGACGGTGCATGAGGGGCTGTGGGCCCGCCGCATGGCACTGTTCTTCGTGCAGCTGCTCATCCTCACCGTCCTTTTGCATCGCTTCGGCACGCTGGCCACGCCGGCGGCAATGAACCTGCTCGCAGTGTCCCTCGGCGGACTGTTCCTTGCCATCATCGTCGCGGTCATCGGACTCATCCGCATCTGGTTCGGCGGCCAGATCGGTGCCGCGCAGGCCTTTACGGGTATCGCCATTGCGCTCATCGGGCTAGCCGTGCCGCTCTGGTATCTCTCCCACTTCTTCCTGCTGCCGCGCCTCAACGACATCGAGACGACGCCGCGCCAGCCCATGCAATTCAAGCAGCTTGCCGCCATGCGGCCGGCCGACTCCAATCGCGTCGCAGAGCCCGATCTCGCCGCTGCCGAAGAGCAAGAGAAGGCCTATCCCGACATTCGCCCCATGGAGCTTGAGCGCTCGGCGACCGAGACCTTCGACATTGTGCATGAGGCGGTGAAGCGATTGGGATGGACCATCGTGCTGAACGAGCCCCCGGGCGACGGGGCGCCAGGGCGCATCGAGGCAACCACCCGGACCTCGATCATGGGCTATACCGACGACGAGCTGATCCGCGTCACTGGTGACGATACGCGGGCGTTCATCGATGTCCGCTCAGTGTCGCGCTACGGCATGCACGATCTTGGTGCCAATGCCGAGCACATCCGCACTCTATTTGCGGAAGTGCAGTCTGCACTGGAGAAGGGCGAGAAGACTGGGCTTGAGCAGGCTGAACCTGCGCCAAACGCCGGCACGGCACCGCAGTTCAAGAGGCCGGTGAAGAAACGCCCGGCGAGACGGAATAGACGCTCGACAGACCAGCAACAGCCTCAGCCGCCGGCTGAGCGCCGTGGCCTTTTTGGCCGTGTGCCCTTACTAAGCCCCGACTGATCATGTGCTCAAGATGCGCGAGCACCGAGAGAGCCGCGGCGGCTTTCAGGTCTGCGTCAAGCTCGCCGTAGATCTTGGCGACGATGCGCGGGATGGTCGAGACGCCGTCCTCGAGGCAGGTGAGGATCGTTTGCTCCCGCCATTGCCGGTGCATGATGTAGGCCTTGACTACGCGCTGCGGCGTTTGCACCCGGCCGCCATGGGCAGGCAGGAAGACCTTGTCGTGCCGCTGCAGCAGCTTCTCCAACGAAGCGAGAAACTTCGCCATACTGCCCTCGGGCGGGGCGATGACGGTGGTGTTCCAGCCCATCACGTGATCGCCGGTAAAGACGGTGCGCTGCCCGACGAGGGCAAAGCAGAGATGGTCTGGCGCGTGACCCGGCGTATGCAGCACGTCGAGCGTGACCCCGCCGGTCTTCACCACGTCGCCGTCCTGTAGCCTCCGGTCGGGCCGGAAGACAGGATCGACAAAAGCCTCGCCGAGACCAGGCGCTCCGGCGCCGCGCTCGGTGCCGGTCGGCCCGAAGCTCATAATATCGCCGCCAAGCAGCGCTTGTAGGGGCCGCGCCCCATCGCAATGATCGCGTTGGCTGTGCGTGATCAGAATATGGGTGATGCGCTCGCCACGCGTGGCGGCGGCGATTGCGGCAAGATGCGTCTCATCGGCCGGACCAGGATCGATGACGGCGACGCGGCCGCGACCAACGAGATAGGTATTGGTGCCGAGAAAGGTGTAGGGCGAGGGATTGTTGGCCACGATGCGGCGGACCTGTGGCGCAACCTCTTCGGCCACGCCGTAGTCGACATCAACGCTCCGATTGAAGGCAAGCTCTGTCGACATGGTCTCGATTTAAAGGCTCTTGGCCAACCTGCGCGCAATTCTAGTCAAGCGCGATAGTGACGGCAGCGCCGCTCGCAACTCAACCTTAATCTGCAAGTGCATTTGGCGCAAAATGTGGCCTTTGCAAGCAAAGACTTAACGCCAGCGAGGCTTAGAAATGTTTGCTCAGAGATTCGCTTCTAGCACAAAGCAGACAAGCTTATCCTCCGCCGCGCGGGTGACCGCCATGGGCGCCGAAACGAAGTATAGTGCCGCGGGCCACCATACATTCTCCGATAGGGGGCGTAGTTTCTTGTCCGTCAAGCACCCCATCATCGTGATCACCGGATCTTCAGGCGCCGGGACGAGTACGGTCCGGACACGTTCGAGGAGATCTTCCGACGTGAAGGCGTGGTACCCGCGATCGTCGAGGGCGACGCCTTCCACCGGTATGATCGAGAGAAGATGTAAGAAAAGATGATCGAGATGCAGCGGCAGGGATACGCCAAGTTCAGTCATTTCGGCCCCGAGGCCAATCTCTTTGAGGAATTGGAAGCACTTTTTAGGGACTACGGCGAACGCGGGAGCAGGAGGGTCCGCCGGTATTTGCACAACGAGGAAGAAGCTCGCCCCTTATGGGTTGAAGGCGCGCATGTTCACTCCGTGGGAGGATCTTCCCGCCGAAACCAACGTTCTATTTTACGAAAGACTCCATGGCGCAGTGAAGACAGAGAAAGTGAACATAGGCCGTCATGCTGACCTGCTCATCGGCATCGTTCCATCGATCAATCTAGAGTGGATACAGAAGCTTCATCGCGATAAGAGCGCGCGCGGCCAGACGCGGGAAGCGGTTGTCGAGACCGTCCTGCGCCGCATGCCCGACTACATAAACTATATATGTCCGCAATTTTCCGAGACGCATGTCAATTTCCAGCGCGTCCCCATTGTAGACACGTCTAAACCCGTTTAACGCCCGATATATCCCGAGTCGGGACGAACGCATTCGAGGGGTGATCCGGCCTCTCGGAACTGGCTGTCGGAATTGGTGGTCGGAGTGGCAGGATTTGAACCTGCGACCCCCTGCTCCCGAAGCAGGTGCGCTACCAGGCTGCGCTACACTCCGTCAAGCTGAAGGTGACGTATATAGACAACCGCCTCTGGCCTCGCAATCAAGGGCTAGTTACGGCTTTGCGGCGGCGCCGATCTGGAAATCGTCGGCGGCGTGGGCAATATCTAGGGCGTTGGAGGGACGTTGCGGCTAGGGAGGCCAGCGGCTATGGTCCGCCGCGCTTTGTCGCACCGAATTTGCGCTGGCGGCTGCGCAGAGAAAGCCCGTTAGCGAAGGCGATTTGGATTGGGGCGTGGCCAAGCGGTAAGGCAACGGGTTTTGGTCCCGTGATCCTAGGTTCGAATCCTAGCGCCCCAGCCACTCCAAATCGTTCGGCGGCCGCTTGACCCGGCGTGACTACACGAACAGGAAATCGCCGGCGGT
>DASZGQ010000083.1:0-1648 GCA_035938735.1 Methyloceanibacter sp. | reverse complement strand
GTTATCGCCGGCTTTCTGGAAGTCGCGTGGGCTTACGCGATGAAGCAGTCCGATGGCTTCACACGGCCATGGCCGACAATCATCACGATCAGCGCCATGGTTGGAAGCGTCGGCCTGCTCGCGCTCGCCATGCGGGCGATTCCCCTGAGCACCGCCTATCCGATCTGGACCGGCATCGGCGCCGTCGGCGCTTTTCTGATCGGGGTTACGATCCTCGGTGAGCAGGCGACGGCGGCTCGCATCATGGCCGCGACGCTCATCATCGCCGGGCTGGTGATGATGAAGGTGAGCAGCAATTCCTGAGCGCTCATTCCCGCTTGGTTGCTTCAAGGAAGCCTTCGCGGTACCGACCCCGTCATGAGCGAGAGCACCTTTTTTGACCGCACCTTTGGCGCGCTGCTGTTCGACATGGACGGCACGATCATCAATTCCATTGCGGCGGCCGAGCGCGTATGGACCGCCTGGGCGGAGCGGCATGGTCTCGATGTCGCTTCCTTCCTGCCGACCATTCACGGCGTGCGCGCCATCGAAACGATCACCAAGCTTGAACTGCCAGGCGTCGATCCCCAAGCCGAGGTTCACGCGCTCCTGCTCGCCGAGATCGAGGATGTGGAAGGGGTCGAGGCGATCGAAGGCGCCAAGGCCTTTCTCGCGTCTCTGCCGCCTGACCGATGGGCCATCGTCACATCGTCGCCGCGCAAGCTTGCGCTACGTCGTCTTGAGGCCGCAGGGCTGCCGCCGCCTGCCGTGCTGGTGACCGGCGAAGATGTCGAGCACGGCAAGCCTGCCCCCGACTGCTTCTTGCTGGGGGCAAAACGCTTGGGCCAAAAAATCGAGGATTGCCTTGTGTTCGAAGACGCTCCGGCCGGCATTCAGGCAGCCGAGGCCGCGGGCGCGGCGCTGATCGTCGTCACCACGACGCACAAGCACCCGCTCGACACGAGCCATCCCACGATCGCAGGCTACGGCAAACTGCCCGCCGCGCTCCTTCGCAGCTGACTTCTCACGGCCGGATCAGCACGACGCCCCCGATCAAGAGCGCGACGCCGATCAGGCGAGGCGCTGCGCGCAATGACGAGCCGGCAGCTCGCGATACGCAAAGCGGACGAGACCCGCCTTGCGTCACCCACGGTTCTAGAGCCCCATAGCCTAAGAGAGGTCGTGCAGATCCTTTTGCGTCGGCTCGGTTAGGCGGAACTCCGAAAAGACGACCGTCAGTCCTGCCCTCTCCGGCGTGCAACACATGGGACCTACGCGATAGCTCTCGGCGTTCGGAAATGGGCAGAGCCGCATGAGCGGCCAGAGCTTCCCATCGCTCGACAGCTGGAGCCGCAGAACGCCCGCTTTGACGGTGACTCGCATCCTGAAGTCGCTTGCGACGCCATGGTGCGCAGCCGTGGCCCAGTCGGACTTGCCAATCGTGAGCACGCTGCTCGTCATCGGCTTGCCGTCCGAGAGTTCGATCCCGGCCTTGAGCCACTCGGCGCTCGAAAGGCGCACCATCAGCCCCGCTTGGTCGTAAAGCTCCCGATATTGCGCCTGGATGCGAATCTCCGCCGTGAAGTCGCCGGCGGTCTCACGCCCAAAGAAATGGCCGGTATCATGCGTGAAGCCATAATGGGTCTCCCGCCAAAAATCGGTCGACCGA
>DASZGQ010000082.1:0-2615 GCA_035938735.1 Methyloceanibacter sp. | reverse complement strand
GCTGATCATGACGTTCCGGCCGGAATTTGATCCACCCTGGATCGGTATCCCCTGCGTGACCGCCCTCACCATCAATCGGCTGGGTCAGCGCGACAGCGACGTCATGATCGACCACCTTGTCGGCAACAAGGGCCTGCCGGCAAGCATCCGGCAAGATATCATCGAGCGCACCGACGGCATTCCCCTGTTCGTGGAGGAAATGACCAAGGCGGTGCTGGAATCGAAGGGCGAGGGCGAAACGCGGCGGACCGACGGCGCGGTTCCGTCCGCGCCGCTGGCGGTCCCCGCGAGCCTGCACGCTTCGCTTATGGCGCGACTCGACCGGCTCGGCCCGGCCAAGGAGGTGGCCCAGGTCGGGGCGGCGATCGGGCGCCAGTTCTCCCATGCCCTGCTGGCTTCGGTGGTGCGCCAGCGGGAGGCGGAGCTGGGATCGGCATTGGACCGTCTCATCGCAGCCGGCTTGCTGTTCCGGCAGGGCGCGCCGCCGCATGCGACCTACCTGTTCAAGCATGCCCTGGTGCAGGACACGGCTTATGGCACTCTTCTGCGAAGTCAACGCCAGGAGTTGCATGCGCGTATCGCCAAGGTGCTCGAACAAGAATTCCAGGAGACGATCGGGCGACAGCCAGAGACTCTAGCTCATCATTACTCCCAGGCAGGCCTGGTCGATCTCGCGATCGAGCTTTGGGGGCGCGCCGGCGCACGCAGCGCAGACCGATCTGCTCATCACGAGGCGGTCGGTCATTTCGGGAGCGCGCTCGATCTAGTGGGAAAGCTGCCGCCGAGCCATCAGCGCGATGAGCGTGAGCTGGAGCTGACGCTTGCTCTCGCCGTATCTCTGATCGCGGTCCACGGCTTTGGATCGATACGTGTCGAGGAGTGCGCTGTTCGAGCGAAGGGCCTTTCGGACAAGCTCTACGGGTCGCGGAATCGCTTCGCCGCCCAACGGGTCGCATGGAATTCCAGCCTCATGCGCCAGCCGGTCCCGAGGACGGCGGCCTTGGCGAGAGAGTTGGTCGGTTTGGCAGAAGAGGACGCGAATCCAGCAAAACTCGCCGTGGCGCATCGGGCATTAGGCTACTCGCTACTTGTTGCGGGCGAGTTCCGAGAGGCCGCCGAAACTCTTGCTCGGGGAGCGACCCTCGCCGACACAATTTCGGAGGGCGAATTCGCGATTTATGGCGAGCATCCAAGCATGGTTTGCCGAGCCTATGGTGGGCAGGTAAAAATCTTGATGGGTTTCCCCGAGTCAGGGATGACGCTCATCGAGGCGGGCGTAGCGCATGCGCGGCAGCAAAACAACGCACACAGCCTTGCCTGGGCGCTCGGCGTTGCTGCGCACGTTTCTCAGTCGCAGCACGAGCCTGCGGCAACGGCTCGCTTCGCATCCGAAGCCATAGAGACGGCGCACGAGCACCGGATGCCCCAATGGTTGGCTCTCGGTGAGCGATGCAAAGGCTGGGCCATTTACCAGCTCGGCGTTTTTGAGGGCGGGTTGAATCTCTTGCGACAGGGCGTGAGACGATGGTACGACACCGGAGCCACCCTGCACACTACCCACGCCGAAATCTGCTTGGCCGAGAGCTATCTACTGCAAGGTCACGCCGCGGCGGCGCGGTCCCATTTGTCCGCCGCGCGAGCGCATTCCACGAGTTATGGCGAAAATTATCTCGCGACGGAAATAGACCGGCTGGAGGCTTTGTTGCTGCAGTGCGAGGGCGCGCCTACTGAAATGGTAGAAGAATGCCTGGCCAAGGCCCTAGATATGGCGCACCGACAAGGAGCTCGACTTTTCGAACTCCGTTCCGCCACAGCGTTGGCCCGGGTAATGGCCGAACACAATAAACACAAGGCCGTCGATATCCTCTCGCCAATTTACAACTGTTTCACCGAGGGGTTAGGCACCTCGGACCTGAAAGAGGCAAGGGCGCTCCTCGATCGGTTGACGTGATACAGTTCACTTTCTCGCTCAGCCGCTCGCTGGCTGTCCTGCGAATCTGCGCATCGGCGGTACCAGCGCATTTGGCACCCCACGCACTGATCAGATCCTTCCAACAACACGCATAGGTTCGATGCGACCTGGTCCGGATGCGAGAGGGGCTTCGCTGGTCCATAAAGCGAGCTTTTCGAGACAAGCATCACAGCGTGATCTTCAGTCGTCCGCCCTTGCCAACAGGCCCTTCGCCATGACCGCTTATGGCATTGTGTCCCCCCAAACCTACTAAGGCCGGGGCTTTCTTTTGGCGCCTCCCCACGGACTCGTACAGCGCGCAAACCGGCACGTCAGCGCGAGTGAGTGGGCGACTACTCCCGGCCAGCGTGCTATCCACCCGGCATGTCTCGCGTGCTCGTATTGCTTCTCGCCGGCTCTTTACTGGCGTCATGCGCCGTCTTCGAACCCATCGGCAATTTCCTCGCAGAAGCAAAGGCGCTGGGCTTCGAACCGCACTTGAACCAATGTTAAGAGTTCGCAGGGTGGCGCTGTCCGCCCGCGCTGCGTTGGGGTTCGGAGCCTGCTTGAAAATGCCGTTTGGCCCGACGATGAGCGGGGTTCCTTCTGTGGCGTACCTCCTGGTGAGCGCAATGGGCAATACCGTCACGGCGAGCGGACCAAG
>DASZGQ010000081.1:0-3355 GCA_035938735.1 Methyloceanibacter sp. | reverse complement strand
CCATCGCCGAGCGTTACCCCCTGATAGTTCTTGAAATAATCGTCGGGATCTTGCTTCAGCACGTTGGCCTTCATAACGGTCGCGTAGTGCTTGAGGAACCAGGCCTTGCTGCGAATGACCTGCTCGTCTTGCCGAAATAATTCACCGGCAGGCGCAAATGTTCTGCCAACCAAGTCTTGTCGTCGTTGCGGATCGCGTTCTGCAGTTCAATGATGAAGGGCGGGTCAGATCGACGAGCTCGGCAAACGCAGGCACGAGCGGCAGGACCAGCAACAGGGCAAGCGCCGCGCCCAGCCGTCGCGTCATCTCTCAGACTCTGTGCTTCATGGTACCGCCTTTGCCGAACAGGAAAGGCTTGCGGTTGTCGATGACGCGGCGGTTGACGCCGACCCAGCCGATCTCGCCGGAGAGCCGCCCATACTCGATTTTGGGACAGCGATTCATCACTACCTTCAGCCCGGCTTCCTCGGCCATCTTCGCCGCGTCGTCATTGCGGATGCCAAGCTGCATCCACATGACCCTGGCGCCGATCGCTATGGCTTCGCGCACAACCTCCGGCGCAGCATCGGGGCTGCGGAACATGTCGACCACATCGACCGGCTCTTTGATGTCGGCAAGCGACGCGAAGATTTTCTGCCCGAGAAGCTCGTTGCCGGCGTGGGCGGGATTAACGGGAATGACGCGATAGCCCTTGGCCATGAGATATTTCATGGCGAAATAGCTAGGCCGCGACTGTGTTGGGCTCGCGCCGACGAGCGCGAAGGTGCGGCAATTCGCGAGAATGTTCCCGATATAGGCGTCGCTATAGGTGTCGTGGTTCACGCGAGCCCGCGAGCCCAATCATGCTCGCAAAGGGAATTAGGGGGAGACGCCGGGCCGCGAGATGGCGGCACGGCGCGAAACGTCGTTACGGCTTGGTCTCTGCCCCACCGGGCGATGCCGGCGCCGAAGGTGCACTCTCCGAGGGTGCTGGCTCCGCGGGTTTCGTCTCCGCAGCCTTCTCCTCAGTGGGCTTCGCCTCGCTGGACTTTCCCTCGGCGGGCTTTGCCTCACCGGGCTTGCCGCCTCCCTTCTTGCCCTGTTTACCTTCCTTGCCGGGCTTCGCCCTCTTTCGGCTTATCGAGGAACTCCTTGCACGTCGGGGCCAGCTCTGCGCTGTGCTCCTTGAGACAATCGTTGACCTTCTTGCCGGATGCCTTCGCATCTTTACAGAACTTGGCCTTGTCTTCCTTGCAGAGACGAGAGAAGGCAGGGCTGTCAGGTGCGCGGAATATACGTGATGTAGAACGGCGACACTAGGCCAATCCGGTGCCAATATCGGGGCAGGTCCGACGGAAGATTCAGCCGGGCCAACGGGGCTGCCGCTTCTCCAGGAACGCCCCGATGCCTTCCTCGGCTTCCGCATGGAGCATGTTCTCCACCATCACGGCGGAGGCGTAGGCATAGGCCTCCTCGAGCGGCATTTCGAGCTGACGGTAGTAGGCCTCCTTGCCGATCGTCAGCGTCGCTTTGGGCTTACTGGCGATCCGCCGGCCAAGCTCGACGGCCGCATTTACTGTCTCGTGGGCACCGACCACGTGATTGACGAGGCCAAGCTCCTTCGCATCGTTGGCCGCAACCATATCGCCAAGCAGCAACATCCCCATCGCGGCCTTGCGCGAGAGGTTGCGGCTGAGCGCCACCATGGGCGTGGAGCAGAAGAGGCCGATATTTACGCCCGGCGTGGCGAAGCGCGCTTCGTGGCTTGCCACGGCGAGATCGCAGGCCGCCACGAGCTGGCACCCTGCCGCAGTGGCGATGCCGTTCACCGCCGCAATGACCGGCTTTGGCGACTGGACGATGGACAGCATCATCCTGGAGCAGGCCTCCATGATCTTGGCGAAATAGGCGCGCCCGCGATCGGGATCGTTGCGATGCGCGGTCATCTCCTTCAGGTCATGGCCTGAGGAGAAGGCTTCGCCGGCGCCGGTGATGACGATAGCCTGCACGGCGTCGGAGCCGCCAACCTCGGCGATGGCAGCATGCAGCGCCGCGATCAGATCTTCGGACAGAGCGTTGCGCGCATCTGGCCGGTTCAGAGTCAGCAACGCAACCGGGCCACGGTCCTCGCGCAAGAGCGGCGCCGCGCCGAAATCGCGCTGCGGTTCAATCTCAGTGGTCCGGTCCTGCTTCACGGTCTCAGACGCTCCTCCTTTGAGCGCTCAGAGTCGAGTCGCCCAAAATTCTGCTGAGCGCTCAGAGTCGAGCAAGCTTTTGCCCAAAATTCTGCGATTGCACAATCCGCGCGGGTCTCAGACACCGCCTCCGCTTTCCGCGCAGAGTGGTGGTATCATTATACCACATAGATAATCGCAGGAAGTTGCTGGATATTTCTCCTTCTGACTTGACCCAAAAAGAGGGAGCCGGTATTAGCCGCCAACCTGATCGGAAGAGTTAAAGCCATGAAGACCTTTTCAGCGACACCCAAGGACATCGAGAAGTCCTGGATCCTCATCGATGCCGACGGCCTCGTCGTGGGTAGGCTTGCGGTCCTGATCGCCACGCGGCTCAGGGGCAAACACAAGCCGAGCTTCACGCCGCATATGGATTGCGGCGACAATATCGTCGTCATCAATGCCGACAAGGTCGTGCTCACGGGCAACAAGCGCGCCGACAAGGTCTATCACTGGCACACCGGTTATCCGGGCGGCATCAAGGAACGGACCGCGGCGAAGATTCTCGAGGGCAAGCATCCAGAACGGGTGCTGCACAAGGCGGTGGAGCGGATGCTGCCGCGTGGTCCGCTTGGCCGCCAGCAGCTTCGCAATTTGCGCATTTATACCGGGGCCGAGCATCCCCACGAGACGCAGAGCCCAAAGAAGGTCGATGTCGCCGCCCTTAACAGCAAGAATGCAAGGAGCGCTTGAAGCCATGGCCAATCCTGAGGTGAGAACACTCGAGGACTTGGGGCCGCTCAAGGGCGACAGCGCCGCTGCCCCGCAGGCGCGCGTCTATGAGCAGAAGCTCGACGCCAAGGGCCGCGCCTATGCTACCGGCAAGCGCAAGGACGCTGTTGCCCGCGTCTGGATCAAGCCAGGCGCCGGCAAGGTCACTGTCAACACCCGTGAAGTCGAAGTCTACTTCGCACGTCCGGTGTTGCGGATGATGATCCAGCAGCCGCTGGTCGCGGCTGCCCGTGCGGGCCAATATGACGTCATCTGCACCGTGGCGGGCGGCGGACTGTCGGGCCAGGCTGGCGCCGTGCGTCACGGCATCTCCAAGGCGCTGACCAACTTCGAGCCGGAACTGCGCGGCGTCCTCAAGAAGGGCGGCTTCCTGACCCGCGACTCGCGTGTCGTTGAACGTAAGAAGTACG
>DASZGQ010000080.1:0-10009 GCA_035938735.1 Methyloceanibacter sp. | reverse complement strand
CCTCGATTTCAAACCAGTGGTTCGCCACGAACCTCGCTGCCACGTCCGACACGTGCGCGAAGTCGCTGCCTACAAGACCACGGGCGAGCGTTGCCGAGGGCTCCGGCCGCCAAGTCTGCGGCGAAGCGTGGTATTCGGCAACTGATCCGGCGAGCACGATGAGGGCGCAGTCCTCGCGCCATCGCTTCGACGCGCTTGAGGAAAACAATCGCACAATCCGCTCGGCCGTGAACTCGTCGGCGAAGATCAGATCGGGAGAGCGAGCGTACCCGATCGATCTCGTCGCAAGCGAAGCGCCGGCGGCGAAAAATCTGGAGAGCACAGCCACATCGATAAGCCGAGGCGGGAGCGGCGGCAAGGAGCGGGCGAGCGATTGCGGCATCTTACGGCAGCACCATCGGCGTGAGAATCGCACCCCCGGCGCCGCCGACCCCGGCGCCGATCGGACCAGCAATAAAAAAACCGCCGACGCCTCCAGCAGCGCCGCCGCTCACGGCCTTCTGGAGGACAGTGCAGCCGGCGAGCGCGACCAACCAACGCGACTATCGCAACAACCTTCATCGGGCTCCCTCTTCAATAAAGCCTTGCCATGATGAGGCGGGTTTTAGGAACGGTCCCACCGCCTACCTTAGCGTCGCCGATTGGCTGCTGCTTATTCATACGACCGCGGCCACGAGCGCGAGAGTTGCGGCAACGACAAGTGCGAGCGCCTTCATCAGCATTTCCCCCGAAGGGCAAAGTATCTCGGGCAATTTCTAACGGATGGTGAATCGCTGGCGTGGTCGTCGTGACCTTCCCCCGCGCCATCGAGCTCTTGCGGGATCTCGCCGCTCGTGCGCGTGCCGGCGAGCCAGTTGGCGCGCTTGAGGCGAAACTCGACGACCACGGGCCGCCTCCCGTCGCGGCATGAGCGGTGGCTGCAAAAATCCAAACCGAACGGCAAAAGAGATTGCCGATTGTCGCCATCGCCAGTTGGAAGGCTAAGGCCTCTCTATCATAGGTTCCTGTATTCGCGCTCGGTAAAGGTTGGTTTGCGCGTCTTGAGATAGGCCTCAATTAGAAGCGCACCTTGGGGGTCCGTGGCGCGGAGTTCCTTAAGCAGTTGGAGCAGCTCATCATGGCTCAGGGAGGACAGGGTTCTGCCCGCGAATTGGCCTTTGTAACACCGCCCCTCCATGTGGCCACTGTCATGGTCGAGTTCCATTTCGAGGGTATCGGTGCGCACGAAGGGTCGATGGAAGCACGTGGCAACTCACCCTGAATCGCGGGCCCGGATTTTCGCTTGGCGTAAGGGCGAGCGCGAGCGCCTGATCGCGGAACGCCTTGCGATTGACGGGGTTGATCGCCGGCAGCGTGCGATCGAGATCTCGCGGCATCTGATGCGCCTCATAGAGCCCCTTTATGAACGCACCGTCAGTTTCTATTGGCCGTTTCGCGGCGAGCAAAAACGCGAAAGCGGTCCGGCTAGGCCGCTCCCTCATAAGGATGAAATTTCAGCGGCTTAGGTTGGTTGCGGGGAGAGGATTTGAACCTCTGACCTTCAGGTTATGAGGCTGCTATCTCAGTCCGCAAGGAGTTTGGTCGCGAAATCAACCCCGTGCTTACTAAGTGCTTACTGGCTTGCGGAGCCCAGACAATTTATCAGCCTAACTTATTGATTTCATGGTGCCGCCGAGTAGGATTGAACTACTGACCCCGTCATTACCAATGACGTGCTCTACCACTGAGCTACGGCGGCAAAGGGACCCGCATTCCGGACCGTCAGAGGCTTGCTTTAGCCTCTGCGTCTCCGCGCGGACCCTGCCATAGCGGCCAAGCCCATGCAAGCTTGGCCCCTCGCATTTTCATGCCAGCGGCCTGGTGGGTATAAGCTCGGTCATGACCGGAAACTCGAAAGACCGCGGTGGAACCAAAACCCGCCGCGAGCGCTTGGAAGAGGCGCTCCGGGCAAATCTCGCCAAGCGAAAGGCGCAAAAGAAGGCTCGCCGCGAGGCCGCCACAACTGAGGATGATGATCGACAGAAAGCCGACGGGGACGGGGACTAAATCTGAAAAATTGCCCCTTCGGCGTCCAGCAAAGTCAGGGAACAGGCCGATTTTTGCCCCCAAGTACGATCTTGGAAAATTTTGAGACTTTTCAGTTAAGATAGGGTTTGAAGCGAAATCTGCGGTCATCCGGCGGTTTCGCGCAAAGGGGCTCAGGCGAGGGAGGGACGCCATGGACCGCATTCGCATCATTGGCGGCGAGCGCTTGCAGGGTACGATCCCGATCAGCGGGGCGAAGAACGCCGCGTTGCCCTTGATGATCGCGAGTCTTCTCACCCGCGAAACTCTGGTCCTAAAAAACGTTCCGCGACTTGCCGACGTCACGCTGCTCGGCCGCATCCTCGGCAACCACGGGGTGGATATCACGGTGGTCGGCAAGAAGGTGGGCCAGAGCACGATCGATGGCCAGACCTTCAAGCTCAAGGCGGCGGAGATCGTCGACACAACGGCACCTTACGAAATGGTCTCGCGGATGCGGGCGAGCTTCTGGGTGCTGGCGCCGATCCTCGCCCGCTGTGGTGAGGCCAAGGTTTCGCTGCCAGGGGGCTGCGCCATCGGCACGCGGCCGGTGGATTTGCATCTGTCCGCGCTCGAGTCGCTTGGCGCCGCGATCGAGCTTGAGGGCGGCTACGTCATCGCCAAGGCGCCGAAAGGATTGAGTGGCGCCAAGGTCACGCTCTCCAAGGTTTCGGTCGGCGCCACCCACAATGCGCTGATGGCCGCGGTGCTGGCCCGTGGCGAGACGGTGATCGAGAACGCCGCACGCGAGCCGGAAGTGGCCGACCTCGCAAGCTGTCTTAAGAAGATGGGCGCCAAGATCGGCGGCATCGGCAGTGCGACCTTGCAGGTCCAGGGAGTGGAGAGTCTCCACGGCGCCGAGCACACGGTGCTGCCCGACCGCATCGAGACCGGCACCTACGCCATGGCCGCGGCCATGACCGGTGGCGAGGTTGTCCTGCAAAACACCCGCGCCGAGCTCCTGGAGCGCGCGCTCGACCTTCTGCGCTCAAGCGGCGTCGAGATCGAAGAGACATCTTCGGGCCTCAAAGTGGCAAGGAATGGCGGAGGACTTCGCCCCGTCGCCGTCGACACCGAGCCGTTCCCCGGCTTCCCCACCGATCTTCAGGCTCAGCTCATCGCGCTCATGTGCATGGCGCAAGGCACCTCCACCGTGCGGGAGACGATCTTCGAAAACCGATTCATGCATGTGCAGGAACTCGCGCGTCTCGGCGCCCGCATCGATCTCAGGGGCGACACCGCCATGGTCACCGGCGTCAGGGGGCTGACCGGCGCGCAAGTGATGGCCACCGATTTGCGCGCGTCGGTCTCGCTGATCATCGCCGGGCTCGCTGCCCAGGGCGAAACCGTGATCGGCCGCGTCTATCATCTCGACCGGGGCTTCGAGCGCATCGAGGAGAAGCTCCGGCAATGCGGAGCCCATATCGAGCGGCTTTCGAGCTAGGGGTGGAGGCGGACTCTCGCACTTTGCCCGTTTCCCGCCGCGCGACAGCATGCTACGCCCAGGGGCCGACGAATGACGAAGACCGCGTATCCTCCTCAGGCGAGGTGGAAGCGGATCTAGCCGGGATGCCCCGATGGCCAACGACCAACTGAGACTGATTGCGCTCGATGAACAGGACCTCGAGGTCGTGTCGTCGCACCTGCAGGACGCGGTGGTGCGGGTTGGCGAAATGGCCTACGTCCCCTCGCAGAAGCGCTTCGCCGCCATTCTCAACCGCTTCAACTGGGAGAAGGCGACGAAGGCCGCCGCCAACGAAAACGAGCGGCGGCGGACTGCATTGCGCTTCGATCGCGTGCTTGGCGCCCAGATCAAATCGCTGAAGCCCTCCGCCTCCGACCGGGTGCTCTCGCTGCTCGCCGTTCACTTCGAGGCGAGCGACCACCCGAGTGGGTATGTGACGCTGACCTTTTCCGGCAATGCCTCGATCCGTCTCCACGTCGAATGCATTGAGGCGGAACTCACCGATCTTGGTCCTGTCTGGCGCGCCCGCTCCAAACCGCAGCACCCTGGCGAAGAGCCTGGTGCCGCGAAGTCCTGACCCTTCGGCTTGCAAGCACCATGGTCTTGTGGCTCGAGCAGAGGGGGGCGGACTTCGAGAGCAGCTTCGGCGCGCTTCTTGCGGCCAAGCGGGAATCCGCCGCTGACGTCAATCAGGCGGTCGCCGAGATCGTCGAGCGCGTCCGCCGCGATAAGGACGCAGGCCTCATCGAGCTCACCCTGCGTTACGACCGTGTCGATCTGCGCAAGATCAGCCTGCGCGTAGCCCCCGAGGAGGTGGCGCGGGCGCGCGCCGGCGTCGACGCCAAGACGCTCGCCGCGCTCGAGCTCGCCCGCGACCGCATCCTCGACCATCACCGCCGCCAGGTTCCGGCAAGCGATTGCTATGTCGACGACCAAGGTGTGGCGCTCGGCTTCCGCTGGACACCGGTCCAGTCGGCCGGGCTTTATGTGCCGGGCGGCACGGCGAGCTACCCAAGTTCCGTGCTGATGAACGCAATCCCCGCCAAGGTTGCGGAGGTCGAGCGAATCGTCATGGTGGTTCCGGCGCCAGAGGGAAAACTCGATCCTCTAGTACTCGTGGCCGCGCAGCTTGCTGGCGTCGATGAGATCTATCGCATCGGCGGGGCCCAGGCGATCGCGGCACTCGCCTATGGCACCGAGACGATCGCCCCCGTGGCCAAGATCGTCGGGCCCGGCAACGCCTATGTGGCCGCCGCCAAGCGACAAGTCTTCGGCCAGGTTGGCATAGACATGATCGCTGGCCCCTCCGAGGTGGTGGTCATCGCCGATAAGGACAACGATCCAGCTTGGATCGCCGCCGACCTTCTCGCCCAGGCCGAGCACGACACCGCGGCGCAAGCCATCCTGATCACAGATGATGGGGGTTTCGGCCGCGCCGTCGCTGCCGCCGTCGAGGCCGAGCTTGCCATGCTGCCGCGCGCGAGCGTGGCGCGGTCGAGCTGGGAGAGCTTCGGCGCCATCATCCTGGTCGATAGCCTCGATCGGGCGCCGGAGCTCGCCGATCGCCTGGCGCCGGAGCATCTCGAGATCGCCACCCCCGACCCCGAAGCGTTGGCCACGCGCATCCGCAACGCCGGGGCGCTGTTTCTCGGCCGCTACACGCCTGAGGTCATCGGCGACTATGTGGCGGGGCCGAACCACGTCCTCCCGACGGCCCGGAGCGCCCGCTTCGCCTCCGGCCTAGGCGTGCTGGACTTCATGAAGCGCACATCAATCCTCAAGCTCGATGCGGCGAGCTTGAGCGCGCTCGGGCCTGCCGCCATGACGCTTGCCCGCGCCGAAGGGCTCGAAGCCCATCGCCGTTCCGTCGCCATCAGGTTGAACGTGCGGGACTAGGCGATGACGGAGGAGCAACAGCAGGAGCTATCGCCAGAGCAGGCGCGTCTCGTTGAAGTGACGCTCGATTCCGGCTCGATCGGCCGGAACTCCGCCGACGTCGAGCATGAGCGCGAAGTCGCCATCTTCGATCTGCTCGAGCGCAATTCCTTTGCGCTCGAAAACCATGACGGCGGCCCCTATACGCTGCATCTGTCGCTTGCCGACAACCGCCTTGTGTTCACGGTTGGCGACGCGACCCGTGCTCCCATCGCCAATGTGATGCTGTCGCTCTCGCCCTTCCGCCGTCTGGTGAAGGATTACTTCCTGATGTGCGAGACCTATTATCAGGCGATCAAGACTTCGCCACCCTCCCGCATCGAGGCCATCGATAAGAGCCGGCGTGGCCTGCATGACGAAGGCAGCCGGCTGTTGATGGAGCGGCTCAAAGGCAAGGTGCTCATCGACATCGCCACGGCGCGACGGCTGTTCACGCTGATCTGTGCGCTGCATTGGAAGGGATGAATCGTCGCGCAGGACCTCACTGAGGCGGCGCGTCTCCCACGGGCGGTGCTTCTCCACCGGGCTCAGGCGCCGGCGCTGGCTTGCCCTCCGCCACACTGGCATTTCCGGTGTTGACGATCTGCACGCGGCGGTTCTCGTCGGCGAAAGGATCGTCCTTGTTCTTGAGCTGCTCCTCGCCGAAGCCGATGGCGGACAAGTGATCACCATCGACGTGGTAGGTCTTGACGAGGAACGCCTTGACCGAATTGGCGCGCCGCTGCGACAGTGCGAGGTTGTACGCATCGCCACCTTTGGCGTCGGTATGCCCGGCGATGAGGAAGGTGCCTCCGGCAAGCTTCGGATCGCTCAAGGCCTTGCCGAGCTCATCGAGCGCCGGCCGCGCCTCGGGAAGGATCTCGGCGGAATCAAAGGCGAAGAAGATCAGTACATCGACATTTGGCGACTTCGACTCCTCGATGAGCTTGGCCACGTGGTCACGCTCCTCGACCGTGATCTGCCGCGTCTTGAAATCGCGGAGCTTGGCGTTCAGCTCCTTTTGCGCAGCCTCGCGTCCAGGCGCTTGCGGATCGAATCCGCGGGTCTTGGCCGGGGCCAACCCCTTGACGATGGCATCAGCGCTCTTGACGTCCTGCGCCTTCGCCGCGGGCGAGAGAGCAACACCGGACATGCCAAGGGTGGCGACCGCCGCAATCGCCCAAATCGATTTCGAGAACCGCATGGCTCGCACCTCCCGCATGGCCAATTTGCCAAGGCTAGTGACAAGATTAGACCCTAAACACCGCCAGCTGAAGCGCCAATGAACGTGATCGGTGTACGGCATGCAGTTGCCGCGTCATTCCGGCGCAAGCCGGAATCCAGTCTGCGGAAGGCCGATAGCTGGACTCGAAGAGAGGCGCGAGACAACCGTAATCCTCCTTGATTTTGCCGCCTCCGGCGACCATTCTCCGCCAGCTTACGAACGCCGGAAGGAGACTTATGGCGAAGGAAGAGATGCTCGAATTCCCGGGGGTAGTAACCGAGCTGCTCCCCAACGCCACCTTCAGGGTGAAGCTCGAGAACGATCACGAGATCATCGCCCATACGGCGGGACGGATGCGCAAGAACCGGATCAGGGTGCTTGCCGGCGACAACGTTCTGGTCGAGATGACGCCCTATGATCTCACTAAGGGACGGATTACGTACCGCTTCAAATAGGCTCGTGGGCGGAAGCCCAGAGCCTGCGGAGAGCGGCGCGCCCGCCAAGAGCAGGCTTACGGTGAGCCCACGCGCCTCTAAGGCGAGCGGCCACCGGCCGAAGCTCGTGCTCGCTTCCGCCTCTCCCCGCAGGCTCGGCCTGCTGGAGCAGGTGGGCATCATCCCCGACGCGCTCAGGCCTGTGACCATCGACGAGACCCCGACGCGGGGTGAGGTGCCGCGCCACCTCGTGCAGCGGCTCGCCCGGGCCAAGGCGGAAGCGGCGAAGCTGCTCGTGCGGGCCGAGCCAGACTATGCCAAGGCATTCATTCTCGCCGCCGACACCGCCGTCGCCGTGGGGCGGCGAATTCTCGGCAAGCCGGAGGAGGGCGATCGGGCGATGGACACGCTGGAGCGCCTGCGCGGCCGCAATCACCGCGTCTATAGCGCGGTCTGCCTGATCACGCCCGACGACCGCAGGCGCGAGCGCGTGGTCGAGACCCGCATCCGCTTCCGTAATTTTTCCGACGCCGAGATTCGCGACTATATCACCAGCGGTGAATGGAAGGGAAAGGCTGGAGCCTATGCCATTCAGGGCATCGCCGGGGGCTTCGTGGTGAAGCTCGTCGGCTCCTACACCAATGTGGTCGGCCTCCCGCTCACCGAGGTGGTGGCGCTCCTGCAGGGAGAAGGCTATTCCGTGAGCTCGTTCTGGCCGAACCTCGCCGAGATCGAGACCGAGTGACGCCAAAGGCCAGATCCCAAGAGGTTACGCCAAAGGGGGCAAAACGCGCGCACCGCCCGAAATGTCCGATCTGCGGCAAGCCGGCCACGCAGACCTACCGTCCCTTCTGCAGCAAGGCTTGCGCCGATGCGGACCTCGGACGCTGGCTCCCCGGTCGCTATGTCGTGCCGGGCGAACCTGTGGCGCACGATGGAGATGGAGAGGCGGAGGACTGAGAATTTAGCTATGCCGCCTCTCTCGACACGGAAGTGTCGATTTCCTATAAGCCAAGGCCTTCGCCCGCGCCGGCCCTGCCTTAGCCCGCGGCGCCGGGGGAATGCCCCAATAGGCCCAGGTAGCTCAGTTGGTAGAGCAGCGGACTGAAAATCCGCGTGTCGGTGGTTCGATCCCGCCCCTGGGCACCATTATTTTCAATAAGTTAGTTCCCTTCCTGGTCGATTGCTCAAGCCGCTTAGTGTAAATTCGGTGTAATCGCATCCATAATTCGGTCCGCCGCATCCTCGCCCTGGGAAGCGCTGAGACTGGACTTTGAGCAAACCGCCGACTGGCGGCGCTCCGAAGCCGCCGAGTACCCACAAGACAGTCGAAATGGAGGCGGCTGCACTGCCCGACAAACTGGCAGCACCTGGAGCATCGAGCATCACGCGAGGTCGTTCCGTTGACCTTGACGCGCCCGCCGAGGAACTGGACTTCGGCTCCATGATCGACCTTTTGTTTGCGGCAGACTTGGTCTCAACCAGCAGAGGATTGAGCACTGCGATATGCAGCTACCCACGCGTGAGTGTCCAAATACTCTTGAAAGTTCGAGATTTTGCCATCGTGAACTTTAAACACCTGTACCCAGTCGCTCGCATATGAGTGCCCGGTGAACTTTATACGCCATCGGTAATGTCCGAGTGCAGCTACGTTGTCTCCTTGGGCTATGAATTCTCGAAGCTCAAACTGTTCTGCGTCCTGCATCTCCGTTAGTTTTGCGAGGAACAGGGCGACCTGCTCGCGGCCTTGACGCTGTCCCGCAAACGGAATGACGTCTTCGGGGCCAGGTACAAACCAGCTCACACATGCCCTGCTGACGCCAGCTTCGACAGGCGTTGGATAACCACTCCGGGGCCGAAGCCCACTTCCAAGATGTTATCGCTCGGTCCGACGTCAAGGAGGTCGGTAACCCAGGCGCCGCAACCCGCATTGGTGCGCGCCATGATGATGCCGCCCAACCTCCCAGGATGCCTTGAGGGCGGCCAAACGTGCGCATCAAAATGTTTCGATGACCTCATCGATTGCGAGCTGGAAAGCAATTCACCGTAGTTGCCGAACACGAACTGCATTGACGATTTAATCAGCCAATGGAACACGGTAGCCGGCAGCGCACCGAGGAGCACGTCGCTTTCGGCGGTGCTTTCCGCAGGAAACGAACTGCCAGCCATAAGGCAAGTTGTGGTCAAGACGCAGGTCTCACCGGGGCCGACCTAGTAGAGCAGAATTGCGCGACCCGACTCGGAGGTTTTGAAAACTCGCGTCCGACCTTCGATGCACATGATATAAGCTTGTCAGGGCTGGCCCTAGTAGTAGGCGACATCGCGTTCACTGAGCCGCTTGAACTGAATGGCCGCCAGCATTTCGGCCTGATGCTCGGCATCGAGCTTAGTAAGCCCCGGAAACGTGCCCAGCCAATGCCTGGTCAGATCTTAGTCGCGCATCTCTCAATTCGTCGCTGCGTTGCAAAGGCCGTGCAGAGGGCGGCCCGCGTCGCCTTTCGCATCCTGTTATAGGGCCCTTAACCCGCCGTCCTGGTCACGCCAATTGAACGAGCAGTCGGCCTTGATGAGAGCGTCGGCGGCGAGGCCGATCGGCCCGGATTCGGTCGCGCACGGGTAGGAATACCGAACGATACAGTAACTCACGCCGCGATCGCCGCAATTGTAGGCTGGGGCGGGATCGCTGACAGCCACGTGCACCGTCGCTAAGACGAAGATCGCACTGAGGACAATCACTGTGAAGGCGTTGCGGGCTTGGTCGGCGGCTTGGGGATTGAAGGTAGCGGCCATGACTGCACCTCTTGGGGTTACATCGCACGCAGGCGATGTTTCGCAGGCTAGTGCCGCGAATCCTGAGGCTCTGAGAGCGCTCGACTGCTGAGAATTTCGGGAAAGGGGGCGTGCACG
>DASZGQ010000079.1:0-13764 GCA_035938735.1 Methyloceanibacter sp. | reverse complement strand
GGTGGCGCAGGTCCAGAGCCACCTGCTTGCCCATCAATATGAGGGGCTGATAAAGCGGGCGAAGCTCAGGGGAGCGCGACGGCAATGATCCTAGTCCTGCTCGGCCCTCCTGGCGCCGGCAAAGGGACTCAGGCCAATCTGGTGGAGACCGAGCGCTCGCTCGTTAAGCTTTCCACGGGAGACATGCTGAGAGCGGCGGTAGCGGCGGAGTCGGAGCTTGGCCGCAAGGCCGGCGACATCATGGAGCGGGGCCAGCTCGTGCCGGACGGCATCGTGATTGGGCTGATTGCCGAGCGGCTTGACGCGCCCGGCAACGGCAAAGGCTTCATCCTCGATGGATTTCCGCGCACCATCGCCCAGGCGCAGGCTCTAGACCGGCTACTCTCTGAAAGGGGCAAGACGCTCGATGCGGTCATCGAGATGCAGGTCGATGACGATGCGTTGGTTAAGCGCATCGCCGGCCGTTTCACTTGCGGCGATTGCGGCGAGGGCTATCACGATGACTTCAAGAGGACGAGGGCCCCTGGGGTCTGCGACCGTTGTGGCTCGACCCAGTTTGTGCGCCGGCGCGACGATAATGAAGAGGTGGTCCGTTCGCGGCTCGAGGCCTATCACGCTCAGACCGAGCCTCTGATCGACTATTACCGGAAGCAAGGAAAGCTCAAATCGGTGGATGGCATGGCCGAAATCGGTGCCGTCCACCGGGCCATCGAGCGGGCATTGGATGGGGTTAAGCTTTAATCGGGCAAGGCCCCCGGTTGACCTTGTCAAGCGGAATCGCTAGATAAGGCTCGACCCAATTCTGGATAGGAACGACCGGTCCCGGGGGGCGGCGCCTTCCCGAGGTCCGTTTTGCTGCGTTTCATTAGTAATTGTCCTTAGATTTCAGCACGTTAAGGCGTGCCTTGAGGAGAGAAGCTTCGTGGCCCGAATTGCAGGTGTGAATATCCCGTCCAACAAGCGGGTGGAAGTCGCGCTCACCTATATCCATGGCCTCGGCGATACCTTCGCCCGGCAGATTTGCGCTAAGGTGAGCATTCCCCCAGAGCGAAGGGTCAGCCAGCTCACCGAATCGGAGATCATCCAGATCCGTGAGGTGATCGACCGAGACTACATGGTCGAAGGTGATCTACGGCGCGAAGTCGCAATGAATATCAAGCGGTTGATGGATCTCGGCTGCTATCGCGGCCTCCGCCATCGCCGCGGCCTGCCGGTGCATGGGCAGAGGACCCACACCAATGCGCGCACGCGCAAAGGTCCGGCCAAGCCGATCGCCGGCAAGAAGAAGTAGAGAGTTTCAACAAGCGCGGCTGGAGGTGATCTTCGGTCGGAGCCAATTCGTGAAGATGCGGGATTAAAGCATGGCCAAAGACAAAGCGCGCGTTCGCCGACGGGAAAAGAAGAACATCACCTCCGGCGTCGCCCACGTGCATGCAAGCTTCAACAACACCATGATCACCATCACCGACGCGCAAGGGAACACCATATCCTGGTCGTCGGCAGGGGCCATGGGGTTCAAGGGATCGCGAAAGTCCACGCCCTATGCGGCGCAGGTCGCTGCCGAGGACGCCGGCAAAAAGGCCATGGAGCATGGCATGAAGAATCTCGAGATCGAGGTTCGTGGCCCCGGCTCTGGGCGCGAGTCAGCGCTGCGCGCGCTACAGGCTGCGGGGTTCACCATCATCACGATCCGCGATGTGACGCCGATCCCGCACAATGGTTGCCGGCCGCGCAAGCGTCGGCGCGTCTAAGAGAAGGGAAGGCAAGCGTCCTCATGTTGCACGCGGATTCTCGTAAGCTGGGGCAGGCGGCCCCGCTCAAGGACCAGGAAAGGGCCCTCCAGGTGCTGCAGAAGAACTGGCAAGATCTCATCAAGCCCACCAAGCTCAACGTCTCTTCCGGTCGCGACCCGGCGCGTTTTGCGCTCGTCGTGGCTGAGCCGTTGGAGCGCGGTTTCGGGCTTACCCTCGGCAACGCGCTTCGCCGCGTGTTGCTCTCGTCCCTTCAGGGTGCAGCGATCACCTCGGTGCATATCGACGGCGTGCTGCACGAGTTCTCCTCGATCGCCGGCGTGCGCGAGGATGTCACCGACATCATCCTCAACATCAAGGAGATCGCCCTCCGCCAGCACGCCGAGGGCGTGAAGCGCATGGTCTTGAAGAAGGAAGGACCGGGCGTGGCCAAAGCTGGCGACATCGAGGCCGGCGCCGACATCGAGATCCTTAACCCGGATCACGTAATCTGCACGCTAGACCAGGACGCCTCGATCCGCATGGAGTTCACCACCTCGACCGGCAAGGGCTACGTGCCGGCCGAGCGCAACCGCCCAGACGACGCGCCGATCGGCTTCATCCCGGTCGACTCGCTGTATAGCCCGGTGCGCAAGGTCTCCTACCGCGTGGAGAACACCCGCGAAGGCCAGATCCTGGACTACGACAAGCTCACCATGGAGATCGAGACCAACGGCTCGGTGCGGCCCGAGGACACGGTGGCTTTGGCCGCGCGCATCGTGCAAGACCAGCTCTCGGTGTTCGTCAACTTCGAGGAACCGAAGAAGGAAATGTCGTTCGAGCGGCAGCCTGAGCTCGTGTTCAATGCGGCGCTGCTCAAGAAGGTCGACGAGCTCGAGCTGTCGGTGCGCTCTGCGAACTGTCTCAAGAACGACAATATCGTTTATATCGGCGACCTCATCCAGAAGACCGAAGCCGAGATGCTGCGGACTCCCAATTTCGGCCGCAAGTCGCTGAACGAGATCAAGGAGGTGCTTGCCTCCATGGGCTTGCATCTCGGCATGGAAGTGCCGGACTGGCCGCCGGAGAATATCGAAGAGCTCGCCAAGCGCTTCGAGGATCACTACTGATCAGAGCCGGAAGCCGGAAGGACAAGGGGTTATCTATCATGCGTCACCGCAACAGAGGCCGGAAGCTCAATCGCACCGCGAGCCATCGCTCGGCGTTGTTCTCGAGCCTCGCCGCGGCCTTGATCAAGCACGAGCAAATCGTGACCACCTTGCCCAAGGCGAAGGACCTTCGTCGCGTGGCCGACCGGCTGATCACGCTCGCCAAGAAGGGCGATCTGCATGCGCGGCGTCTGGCGATGTCGCGCATTCGCGACGAGGCCATGGTGGCGAAGCTGTTCGGAACGCTTGGGCCGCGTTATGCCGACCGTCCCGGCGGCTATACTCGTGTGCTGAAGGCCGGATTCCGCTACGGCGACTCCGCGCCCATGGCCGTGATCGAGTTGGTCGACCGCGACGAATCCGCGCGCGGCCTGGATTCAGGGCCGGTGCAAGAGCAGGGCGAGAGCGCGGGCAAGGCCGCAGCGTAAGGCCTTTGTTTCACCGCGGATTTTCCGGAGTCTTGCCGGCTGCGGCTTCTTTCGCATCATGGGCGGCGATCGCTTGCTGTTTGATGCCCTTGACGCCGTCGGCGAGGATGCCGGTGATCTTCGCTTTGGCGTCGCCGTCGCTTGCGCCATTGGCTTCGAAATCGGACTGCCAATAGATCACGGTGCGATCCGGCTCGTCATCGAGCTCAAGCCAGAGCTTGGATTTGTAGTTCTTGACGGGAAGGGGACTTTCCACGATCTCGTAGGTGTAGCCGAGATCCTCCTTGCCGGTCAGCTTCTCCTTGATCTTGCCGCCGTCTTTGAGCGTGATCGTGCGGTAGACCACGTCACCGTCCTTCTCTACCACGCAGTCCGCCGCCGCGGGGTGCCAGGTCTTTATGGCGCAAAAGTCACCCACGATCGCCCAGATCTCCGGGGGCAAGCCTGGGGCTTCGGTTCTCTTCTTGACGGTGATCGCGAAGGCCTGGGCGCCGCCCAACAGGAGCGCGGCCAAACTGACCAAGGCAAGTTTCATCATGCGCATGCGTTTCCTCCGGAACTTATATTGATTGTCGCAACATGCCGGGCGGCATCTTAGTGTAATGCCGAGACTCGACAAGCCCCGACCCCTTCAACTTGGCCCAAACGGGATAATTTCCCAGGATGTTTGCCTGGGTTATGACTAGGCTTCCAGACGTCGATTTGCCTTGAGAAGGCGGTAAGACAAAGCATGACCAGATTTGCCTTGATTTTGCTCAAGACCGGGCTCGTTGGCGCGGCGCTTGTTGCCATTGCGAGCCCCTCCGCGGAGGCCGAACCACAGCGCGTGGTGCCGGAGAGCGCGGTGGCGGTGAAGCAATCCTTCGCGCCCGTCGTGAAGCGCGCGGCGCCCGCCGTGGTGAACGTCTATGTCAGCCGCAAGGTGCAGCAGATCGTCTCGCCGTTTGCCGACGATCCTTTCTTCAGCCGCCTGTTCGGCGACAATTTCGGCATCCCGCGCGAGCGCATTCAGAACTCGCTAGGCTCTGGCGTGCTGGTCAGCCCGGAAGGCCTTGCCGTCACCAACAACCATGTCATTCAGGGAAGCGGCGAGGCCGAGATCACCGTGGCCCTATCCGATGGGCGCGAGTTCCCGGCCAAGGTCATCCTCAAGGACGAGCGGAGCGACCTCGTCGTACTTCGCCTCAGCGCTGCGGGTGTCAAGTTCCCGTCAATCGAGTTCAGCGACTCCGACAGTCTCGAAGTGGGCGACATCGTGCTGGCCATCGGCGATCCGTTCGGCGTCGGGCAGACCGTGACAAGCGGCATCGTCTCGGCGCTCGCGCGCACGCAAGTCGGCATCTCCGACTATCAGTTCTTCATCCAGACAGACGCCGCGATCAATCCCGGCAATTCCGGCGGGGCGCTCGTTGACATGGACGGGCATCTCGTCGGCATCAACACCGCCATCTTCTCCCGGAGCGGCGGGTCGCAAGGCATCGGATTTGCGATTCCTTCCAACATGGTGCGGCTCGTGGTTCAGGCGGCGCTGAAAGGCGGCACGGTGCAGCGGCCTTGGTTCGGCGCGTCGCTCCAGCCGGTGACCCAGGACCTCGCCGAGTCGCTTGGGCTCGACCGCCCCGGCGGTGCGCTGGTCAAGGGCCTGCATGCCAAGGGGCCCGCTGCCGGCGCGGGGATCAAGCCTGGTGACGTGGTGGTCAGCGTCGACGGCAAGGCTGTCCAGGATCCCGAAGCCTTCCAATACCGGTTTGCCACCAAGGGGCTTGGCGGCACTGTCGAGCTCGGCATCGTTCGCCAAGGTCAGGCAATGAAGGTCACGGTGCCGCTCGTCGCGGCGGTCGAGGCACCACCTCGGGACGAGCGCGATCTGACGGGGCGGCATCCGCTGGTCGGCGCCAAGGTCGCCAATCTGTCACCGGCCGTCGCCGAAGAACTTGGCGTTGAGGACGAAGGACCCGGCGTCGTGGTGCTGGATGTTGCACCGGACACGCCGGCGGCGAGATTAGGCCTGAAGCGCGGCGACCTCGTGGTCGGGCTCAACAATGAGAAAGTGACCTCGGTTGCGGCCTTGGCGAAGGCGCTGGAGCGCGCGCAAGGCGGCTGGCGCCTCTCGTTTGAACGCGAAGGCGAGGTCTATAACGTCGTCATTCAAGGCTGAGGCCATGGTATCCCTGTTCGAGGCGGCGGGGCTTCAGGAGGGCGCGCCGAGGCCGCTTGCCGATCGCCTGCGCCCATCGTCGCTCGACGAAGTCGTTGGTCAGGATCATCTTCTGAGCGCGCAGGGCATTTTGAGCCGCATGGTCAAAGCAGGCCGGCTCGGCTCGGTCATCTTCTGGGGGCCGCCAGGTACCGGCAAGACCACGGTGGCGCGGCTCCTCGCCGAAGTTACCGACATGCATTTCGAGCAGTTGTCGGCGATCCAGTCCGGGGTCTCTGACCTGCGCAAGGTTTTCGAGGCCGCCCGCGCGCGGCGCGAGCATGGCCAAGGCACGCTGCTCTTCATCGACGAGATTCACCGCTTCAACCGCTCGCAGCAGGATTCCTTCCTGCCCTATATGGAGGACGGCACTGTCATTCTCGTGGGCGCCACCACGGAGAACCCGTCCTTCGAGCTCAATTCGGCGCTTCTATCGCGGGCGAGTGTGCTCACCTTCAAGCGTCTGGACGAAGTGGGTCTCGAAGCCCTGATCGCCCGTGCCGAAGCCCATGAGAGGCGGAAGCTACCGCTGACCGATGACGCGCGCGGGGCGCTCATCGCCATGGCCGATGGCGACGGCCGCGCGGTGATCACCTTGGCCGAGGATGTGTGGCTTGCCGCTCAGTCCGGCGCCAAGACGCCGTTTGATCGCGAGGCGCTGGTGGCACTCGTGCAGCGCCGCGCGCCGATCTACGACAAGTCGCAGGACGGCCATTACAATCTGATCAGCGCGTTGCACAAATCGGTGCGAGGCTCCGACCCCGATGCTTCGCTCTATTGGCTTGCCCGCATGCTCGCCGGCGGCGAGGATCCGCTCTATATCGCGCGGCGGCTCGCGCGCATGGCGATCGAGGATATCGGACTCGCCGACCCGCAAGCGCTCGTGCAGGCGAACGCGGCGAAGGAGGTCTACGACTTTCTCGGCTCGCCGGAAGGCGAGCTTGCGCTTGCGCAAGCCACGATCTATCTCGCGCTCGCGCCGAAATCCAATGCGTCCTATGTCGCCTTCGGCGCTGCCATGCGGGCTGCCGATGAGAGCGGGTCGCTAGCGCCGCCGAAGCACATCCTGAATGCACCGACCAAGCTTATGAAGCAGGAAGGCTATGGCCGGGGCTATGTCTACGACCATAACGAAGAAGAGGCTTTTTCCGGCCAGAACTACTTCCCCGACGGCATGAAGCGACAGAATCTATACGCGCCGACCGCTTACGGCTTTGAGCGAGAGCTGAAAGAGCGGCTCGACCGCTTCGCCAAGCTTCGCGCCGAACGGTCGAAGGAGCGCTAGGGCGCCAGCACTGCGCTGTCTATCGACTCGCTTGGTTCCGTATTGGATGACCTTCACCTTCTCCGTAGTTACCAGCGCGCTGCCCATCATGCCTTCGATGGCGTCGACAAATTTGTTGATCGCTTCTTCGTTGTCGACAATCTCGATAACGATGGGCAGATCTTGCGATAGGCGGAGGATTTTGGTCGTGTGCAGCCGACTGGAATGGCCGAAGCCGATTGGGCCACGCAACACCGTGGCGCCGGCAAGGTGCATCTCGCGCGCCTCGAGCACTATCGCCTCGTAGAACGGCTTGTGGCCGGCCTTGTCGTCCTCGCCGATGAAGATGCGCGGTCAGCGTGGCGAAGAAGCCGATGATGAAGCAACCAAGCACATTGACGATGATTGTGCCCCAGGGGAATGTCTCGCCGATCAGGCGCGCGGCAACACCAGAGCACCAGAAACGGGCGACGCCCCGAGGGCGCTTCCCACTGCGATCCAGAAATAGGATGCCAAAAACCCGCCTCGCGGCGGGCTTCGGACATAAGCTCCCACCGCGTGCAGGGATGCGGTAGGAGTCATTAGCCGTTGGCGGTTCGGGGGACTCCATCCCCTTCTGAGCTATTAGAGGCACTGTAACCCGGAATTGGCAGGGTTCAAGCGCAATTGCCGCTCTCTATTTGTCTGAGGTTCAATGACGCAGAGATCGCCAGTCGAAACGCGGACGGTCGAGGCTGGCGAGGACGGCATGCGGCTGGACCGCTGGTTCAGGAGTCATTACGCCGACCTGCCGCATAGCCGGCTCGAGAAGCTGCTCCGCACCGGGCAGGTGCGGGTAGATGGCGGACGCGCCAAGGCGAGCACTCGGCTCGCCGCAGGCCAGACCGTGCGTGTGCCGCCGCTGCCGGCCACGGCGCCTGTTTCTGTGCCCGCGCCAAAGGCGCTGTCCAAGGCGGAGCGCGCGTTCCTTGCGTCGATCACCCTCTATGAGGACGACGACCTGCTGGTGCTCAACAAGCCGCCGGGAATCGCGGTGCAGGGCGGCACTAAGACCATTCACCATCTCGACCGGCTGCTCGAGGGCTTAGGCGACAGCGCCAAGACCAGGCAGCGGCTCGTGCATCGCCTCGATCGCGACACATCGGGCGTGTTGGTGGTGGCCAAGCGGCGCGAGGTGGCGGCAAAGCTCGGTCGCGCCTTCCAGACCCGCTCGGTGCGCAAGATCTATTGGGCGGTGGTCAAGGGCGTGCCAAAGCCGCTGCAAGGCAAGGTCGATGCGGCGCTGGTCAAGGCTACCGGCCCGGACGGCGACCGGGTGCGCAAAGCGCGCCCCGGCGAGCAGGAGATGGCGCAGTCGGCGGTCACCTACTACGCCGTTGTGGACCGGGCCGCGCAAAGGGTCGCATGGCTCTCGCTCAAGCCGGTCACCGGGCGCCAGCATCAGCTCCGCGCCCACATGGCCATCGTCGGCCATCCCATCCTCGGCGACGAGAAATATCAAGGCGACCGCGACCTACCTGAGGGTATCGAGAGCAAGCTGCATCTGCATGCGCGGCGCATCAGCTTCCCGCACCCCTCCGGCGAGGGCGTCGTCGATGTCACGGCGCCGCTGCCGGAGCATATGCGAGCAAGCTTTGCAGCGTTCGGTTTTGAGGACGGCGAGGCCGATAAGGACGCTGGCGCGTTATGATGCGGAACCCCCGCGCCTTGAGACAAAGAGGAGAGATGGCAGACCGCAAACTTTGGTTCGTGCATTTTGCCCAATGGGTGTCACACGTCACTGGACACCCCATCGACTTCATGCTTGCCGTCACGAGCATCGTGCTGTGGGGCCTCACCGGCCCGCTGTTCGGCTACAGCGATACCTGGCAGCTCGTGATCAACACGGCGACGACCATCATCACCTTCCTGATGGTGTTCGTAATCCAGAACACGCAGAACCGCGACATCGCCGCCATGCACATCAAGATCGACGAGTTGATGACGCAGAAGGCGCACAATGTCCTGCTCGACCTCGAGGAGGTCGACGATGCAACGCTCGAGCAGCTGAGGCAGGATTACGGGCGGCTGGCCTGCAAGGCAAAGTCCCGTACGAGCACGCCGGCCCGCGCCGAGGCGGTGCCAGCGAAGCCCGGAAAGACCAAGTCGGGGAAGAAGCCGGGTGATGACTGAGCAAGAGAAGGCATCGCCGGGTCCAGAGAAGTTGAAGGATAGACCGAGTCATCCCAAGCGGTTCTACAGTCAAGTGGCGATCGAGGATGAAGCGGGCGGGACCGCGATCCTGCTCGACGGCAGGCCTGTGCGTACTTCCGGCAAGGCCCACTTCCTTCTGCCGAATGCGGCGCTGGCCGAGGCGGTCGCCGATGAGTGGCGAGGGCAAGGAGCGCGCATCGATCCCGCGACCATGCCGCTCACAAGGCTTGCCAACAGCGTCATCGACGGGGTCAAAGGTCAAGAGGAGGCGGTCGTTGCCGACATTCTCAGTTATGCCGGCTCAGATCTTCTCTGCTACCGCGCCGAGGGACCGAAGGGACTGGTGGCGCTGCAGAGCAGACATTGGGATCCGATCGTCGCCTGGGCGAAGCAGCATCTCGGAGCGCCTATGCGTCTTGCCGAGGGCGTGATGCATGTCGCCCAGCCGCCGGCTTCGCTCGCCGTGCTCACAGCGCGCATCGGGGAATTAGACTCTTGGAGCCTCGCCGCGCTTCACGTCATGACCGGGCTTTCCGGCTCGGCGCTGCTTGCTCTCGCCGTCGCGCTCTGCCGACTCTCGCCGGAGGAGGCGTGGACCGCCGCCCATGTGGATGAGGATTGGCAGATCAGACAATGGGGCGAGGATGAGGAGGCACGAGCGAGGCGTGAGAGCCGCTGGCGTGACTTCGCGGCCTCCGCACGGATGTTGGACTTGCTACGCAGCTGATCGGTTGCGGCGAGGGCATCGATCTCAGCGATTGTCCCTCCATGGCCCCGGTGGGACCGCGTCGGCTTCGACGAAGCGCCAACCGGCGGGACTGTTGTCGAGCATGCCGAGATAGCGCCAGACCGCCGGTGAGACATCGAGGCCCCGCTTTCGCATCGAAACTGTGGCGGGGTTTGTGCGCCTTGCCGAACACGAAGCCGAAATCATCCTCGTCGCGCGGTCCGACATCCTGCCATTGGGCAAAGCACGAGCGGCCGTCCCGCTCGATCTCGACCCAGCGGTTCTTCAACAGAGGGTCCAGGCCTGAGCGGTACCAGGGGACGCGTCTGGCGTCCTTCTTGAGCTCGTTGCGCTCAGTGAACTCGCCATAAGGCAACGCCACGTAGAATAGGTTTTGCTTCGGCGTGAAATCGGCGGACCAATGGCCGTTTCGCCGTTCTGGATCGTCGACGCCGCCATAGTTCGTCTGCCAATCCTTGTCCCAGTAGCTTTGATGGTTGGGAATGAAATCGTTCTTGTCAGTAGATGGCTCGCCCACCCAGAAGAGGGTTGTCATCGTCACCTTGAAACGGTTGGGTTCGGTTCGCAGCAATTGCGCTCCTCCTGCGATGAGAAACAGGCCTGCACTGGAGCTCGAGGTCGTCAGCAGGGCTCGACACAGTATTCTCCTTCGCTTTCGACGCCCGTGGCCAGTTGCCCCGCGCGGCCCAGCGCCCCGGTCGAGAGATATTTTCTCTGATTGTGACAATAATTTAGCCTTCTTGTGCCGGATTTTGGCGTGGCGCGATTTTGCCGCCGCGGCCAAAATGCCCGAGCCGGATAAGGCACCTCTGGAGGAGGTTCGCCGATGATCGCTCTTGTTATGTGCTTATGCTTGCCCAGCGGTGCGCCGGCGCCGACGTGTCCACGCCCGTCGAGTATCGGATTTCCGCCTTCAACGCGCAGGCGGCGCTTGCCGAGATCAACGCCTTTCGCCGGCAGCATGGGCTGAAGCCGGTGGTCCTCGACGCGCGTTTGAGCAAGGCCGCTTCCAAGCAGGCAAACGATCAGGCGAGACGCGGCAAGATCGGGCACGAGGGCGCCGACGGGTCGAAGCGCCCATGCAGCGCGCGGAGCGGGCAGGCTACAACGCCAACCTCGCGGCAGAGAACGTGGCCTCTGAGCAAAGATCCTTCAGTGAGGCGATGCAAGGGTTGGGAGCGGAGCCCGGAGCATAAGCGCAATCTGCTGCTTCCCGACGCCGAGGCCGTCGGCGTGGCGGTGAGCTACCGCAACGGCCGCGCCTATTACACCTTGGTGCTTGGCGCGGAGTGATGAGTGCGCTTATTCCCTCCCCCGGCAAGGGCCCCGACCCTCCCCCTTTCAGGGGAAGGGAGCTAGCCCCACGATGCGGGGGATTAGATTTGCGCCGCTGAAACCTCGTGCTATTGACCGTGATGATCGCGTCACAGTGAAGCTTGGGGAGCGGCATGAAGGAAGTCCTGGAAGAGCTTGAAGTCCGGCGCGGTCGCGCGCGGGAGGGCGGCGGCCGCAAGCGCATCGAGGCCCAGCATGCGCGCGGCAAGCTCACTGCGCGCGAGCGGCTTGAGCTCCTCCTCGACGAGGGCTCCTTCGAGGAGTTCGACATGTATGTCGAGCACCGCTGCATCGATTTCGGCATGGAGGAGAGCAAGGTCCCCGGCGACGGTGTGGTCACCGGCTGGGGCACCATCAATGGCCGCGTCGCCTATGTGTTCGCCAAGGATTTCACCGTATTCGGCGGCTCGCTGTCCGAGGCCCACGCCGAGAAGATGGTCAAGATCCAAGACATGGCGCTGCAGAATCGCGCGCCGATCATCGGTCTGTTCGACGCGGGTGGCGCCCGAATCCAGGAGGGCGTGGCTGCGCTCGGCGGCTACGGCGAGGTGTTCACCCGCAACGTGCTCGCTTCCGGCGTGATCCCTCAGATCTCGGTGATCATGGGCCCATGCGCCGGCGGCGACGTCTATTCCCCCGCCATGACCGACTTCATCTTCATGGTCAAAAACACCTCCTACATGTTCGTGACCGGCCCCGACGTGGTGAAGACCGTGACAAAGGAGGAGGTGACCGCAGAGCAGCTTGGCGGAGCGATTGTGCACACCACGAAGTCGTCGATCGCCGACGGCGCCTATGAGAACGACGTAGAGACGCTGCTGCAGATGCGGCGGCTGATGGATTTCCTGCCGTCGAACAACCAATCGGGTGTGCCCGAGCTGCCGACCCGCGATCCTTGGGACCGCGCCGAATACTCGCTGGACACGCTGATCCCCGACAATCCGAACAAGCCCTACGACATCAAGGAGCTGATTCACAAGGTCGTGGACGAGGGCGACTTCTTCGAGATCCAGCCGACGTTTGCGCGCAATATCGTGGTGGGCTTCGTACGGTTAGAGGGGCGCACCATCGGCATCGTCGCCAATCAGCCCATGGTGCTTGCCGGCGTGCTGGATAGCGACGCGTCACGCAAGGCCGCGCGCTTCGTCCGCTTCTGCGACTGCTTCCAGATTCCGCTCGTCACCTTCGTCGACGTCCCGGGCTTCCTGCCCGGCACCGATCAGGAATATGGCGGGCTGATCAAGCACGGCGCCAAGCTCCTGTTCGCCTTCACCGAGGCCACGGTACCGAAGGTGACGGTGATCACGCGCAAGGCCTATGGCGGCGCCTACGACGTGATGAGCTCGAAGCACATCAGGGGCGACGTGAACTATGCCTGGCCGTCGGCAGAGATCGCGGTGATGGGGGCGAAGGGCGCCGCTGAGATCCTCTATCGCGCCGAGCTTGGCGACGAGGCCAAGATCAAGAAGCGCATCGACGAGTATCAGAAACGCTTTGCCAATCCGTTCGTCGCGGCGGAGCGGGGCTATATCGACGAGGTGATCATGCCGCACGGTACGCGCAAGCGCGTGGCCCGTGCGCTGCAGATGCTGCGCAACAAGCAGCTCCAGAACCCCTGGAAGAAACACGACAACATCCCGTTATAGGGCCCGGAGCCGCTTTGCAGGGGCCCGCGCGCCCGCCTCCAATCTATGACTCGAAGTCGACACAAGAACCCGCTAAATGAGGTGCAATCGACCGGCGGCGGCGCTATAGAGCCGCCATCTTTTTAGCCCGCTTTGGTGGGTCGCGGTCCGGGCGCGTTGGCCTAGTTAAGGGCGTCTTGTGCTGTCATCCCAAGGAAGTGACATGTCCCGATTGGCCTATCGATTTTCTCTGGCAGGTTGCGCGATTTTCGTATCGCTGGCTGCCCAGGCAGCCGCACCGCACCTTGGGGTCTATTTGAAGACCTACTACACGGACTATCAGGTCGTCAGAGACTGCGCTGAGCATCATCACCTGACCGCGGGAGACGTCGCCAAGGCCAAGGATGCCTTGACCAAGATCGAGGCTTACTATGTGCAGCGCGATCCCTCGATCAACAAAGAGAAATTGATGAAACAGGCCCTCTCCAATAACAAGATCGCATACAAGATGATGACGGAGACACAGAAAGTCGATGCTGGAGTCTATTGCCGTTCTTCTCTGAACGACCTCATGAGCAAGCTCCACGACATCAGTGGCGACACCGCAAAAAAGGGCGGCTCCTGACCGGCCAATGCCCCTAATGGGCCTTGAGTTTTGGTGCTGCCTCCGGCGCGTGAGGATCGGGGTGGCCGAAGGGCCCTATCTCGGGCTAATTTTGCCTGTATCGGAGGGTTAGGGGATGCGCGGGGGTTGCCTCATCGCCGTCCTGTTATGCACGGCCCAGGCCATGGCTTTGGCTGCCCTGCCGGCGCGTGCCGAGGATCAGGCGGCGCCTGCTTCTCAATCCTCTCCTGCGTTCACGGCTCCCGGGCCGTCTGCGGCACCGACAAACGAGCCTACGCCCGCCGCCGAGGCTGTGCCGACTCAAGCCGAGCCGAACCCGGTGGTCCAAATCATTCGCGCCAAGCTCGCCGATCCTTCCGTCGGCAAAGGCGCCGATGCGTACGACCTCACCGCGCTTCAAGCCTTCTATGCCGCTCGCACCGGCGCCCCTGTGTGGACGACCGAGATGGG
>DASZGQ010000078.1:0-11107 GCA_035938735.1 Methyloceanibacter sp. | reverse complement strand
GCCCGGGGCGCTCGCCGGCGCCGCCGGTCTCGTTCAGGCGAAGGTACGCTCCCCGAGCGCGCGCGCCGATTAGCGCGAGGTACGCGTCAGGCCGTCCACACTCTCTTGCAGATCGGGCTTGATGGCGAGGGCCTTTGTTATTCGGCTATGGCCTCATTGCGCCGCCCGAGCGCCTCCAAGCTGTGGGCGCGCGTGTCGTGGGCAAACGGGTTATTCGGATCGAGTGACAGCGCCTGCTCAGCATCGGCCAGGCTTCCGCCAATCTGCCCATCTTGTGGTTCAATTCTGTACGGCCCGTGTAGGCATTGGCAAAACGCGGGTCGAGCTCGATGGAGTGGGTGTGCTCGGCGAGCGCCTGGTCGTACTCCCCCTTGCTCATATAAACAAAGGCGCGGTTGCCGTAGGCGAAGGCTTGGGATCGATCTCGATGGCGCGATCGTAATCGGCAATCGCGCGCCCCAGGTCGCCCTTCTCCTTAAACACGCCGCCACGGTTGTTGTAGGCCATCGCAAATTTCGGATCGAGCTCGATGGCGCGATTATAGTCGGCAAGCGCGTGGTTTTGGTCCCCCTTACGCTGATACACCGCGCCGCGATTGACGTAGTAGAGGGCGCTCTTGGGATCGAGCTCGATCGCACGGTTGAAATCGGCGAGCGCACGATCAGGCTCGTCCATGAGCTGATGGACCAGGCCGCGGTTGGCGTAGACCGGTGCCAGTCCCGCATCGAGTTCGATGCCGCGATCGAAATCGGCGAGCGCTCGTGGAAGACCACCCCTCTTGCGAAAGGCAACTCCCCGATTGGCATAGGCAATGGCTTGCTGCTGGTTATTGAGCGTGCCCCCCTCGAACAGATTGGTGCAGGCCATGATGGCGTAATCGGGACGCGTCTCTCGCAATCCTTGAAGTCGTCGGCGCGCGCGGGCGGGACATGAGTCCCCTCCACCGAGGCTCTAGCCTAGTGCCCCTCGCGGAACCAGGTCACCGAGATCATGCCGAGCAGGAGGGCGAGCGCGAAGAACCCGGTGAACAGCGGGAACAGGCGGACGCCTTGCACGTGATAGGCCTCGCGCTTGTGCAAGCCGAGCCAGTCGGCGCCATGCATCACGTGGCCGCCGCGCAGCATGACGATGCGCGGCAGCGGCGTGGCGTCGGCCTGAGTGCGCCCGAGCCAGAAGCTGCCGCCGCCGGTCTCTGTGAGCAGCGGCGAAAGCGTCGCGTCGGTCGCGGTCAAGGTCGCAAGCTCCTTGGCGTTGGCGTTGCCCACGGTGACGACGCTTGCAAGCTTGCCGGAAGAGATGCGGTACACGCCCTGCTCTTGGGCGGTGATCGATTTCCGCCAGAGCCCTGGCTCGGCCTTGTCGAGTGCGACCGTTTCCTCCTTGCCTGACGGCGCCCTCACGGTTACGGGCTCGACCTCGTCCTTGATGGAGCGGCGCTCAAGGGTGAGGGTCTGGCCTCGGCTTGTCGCCTTGATGGTCTCCTCTTCGAGGTCCGGCTCCTTCATCAGCCAGTGCGCCAGGCGGCGCAGGAGGTCAGTGTAGGGACCGCCGCCCTCATAGCCGCGCGCCCAGAGCCAGATATGATCGGAAAGGAGCAACGCCACGCGGCCTTCCCCGCGCTTGCCGAGAACCAGCAGAGGTCTATCCTCGGCGCCCTTCATCAGCACTTCGGCTTCGCGCGGATCGGCATCGACGACACGGAACCAGCGGCCCCAAGAGGGCTGTTGGCCGGTCGCGCCGGGCAGGTCGCGGGTGACGGGGTGCTTCTGGCCCAGATCGGTCAGCGCGGGCTTGAAGGGTTTCTCCACCACGCGGCCTGACGGCACGGCGGGGAGCACTTCGCCGAGCGGCGTTCGGTAGAGGCTCAAGGGCGAGGCGTAGTCGTCGCCGGCGGAAACGAGCACGGCGCCGCCGCGCTCGACATAATGGGCGACGTTTTCCAGGTACAGCAAAGGCAGCACGCCGCGGCGCTGATAGCGGTCGAAGATGATGAGGTCGAATTGATCGAGCTTCTCCTGGAACAGCTCGCGGGTGGGGAAGGCGATCAGCGACAACTGGTTGATCGGCGTGCCGTCCTGCTTCTCCGGCGGGCGCAGGATGGTGAAATGCACGAGGTCGACCGCGGCGTCGGATTTGAGCATGTTGCGCCAGGTGCGCTCACCGGCATGGGGCTCGCCGGACACGAGCAGGACGCGCAAATTCTCGCGCACGCCTTCCATCGTCAGCACGGCGCGATTGTTCACGGTGGAGATCTCGCCTGGCGCGGCTTCCGCCTCGATCTCCACGATGTTGGGGCCGGCGTGATCGACCTTGACTGGGATCTCCACCTTCTGGCCGACGCGCACGCTCTGGGTGCTCGGGGCCTCGCCCTGACGGGTGATGGTGAGCTTGACGGCGGGCGCATTGCTCGGCGTGGTCTCGGTGACCTTGACCTCGATCGGTTGCTCCCCGCCCACGAGGCCAAAGCGCGGCGCACGCAACACTTCAAGCCGACGATCGAACTCGCCGGGCTTACCGGTAATCAGCGCATGCACCGGCGCATCGAAACCAAGCGCCGCGGCATTGCCCGGCACGTCATGGACATTGCCATCGGTCAGCATGATGACGCCGGCGAGCCGGTCAGGCGGCACGTCGGCCAGTCCCTTGGCGAGATCGGTGAACAACATGGTGCCGTCGCGATCGCTGTCGCTCGCGGTCGAGGTGGAGTGAATCCAGCGGACGTCGAGATTGGGAAAGACCTTGAGCCGGTCCTCGAGCTCCTTGCGCACGGCTTCCGTGCGCGGATCGCGGCCGGCGATGCTTTGGCTCTGGGTGTCGTCAACGACCACGGCGAGCACGTCGTTGAGCGGCTCGCGATCCTCCTGTTTCAAATGCGGATTGGCGATGGCGAGCAGAAGCAGCGCATAGCTCAGAGCACGCAGCACTGCCCCGCGGCGCGCACGCCACAACAGAAGCGCGAACAGCACCACGCCGAACGAGGCGAGCGCCCACAATACGGGCCAGGACACGAAGGGAATGAATTCGATGGACCAGCGCATGGCGCCCTACTGACCGAGGCGCTCGAGCAGGGCCGGCAAGTGCACCTGGTCGGCCTTGTAGTTGCCGGTGAGCGCGTACATCGCGAGGTTGACGCCGGCACGGAAAGCCATCTCCCGCTGCACCTCGCCGCCGGGCACGGTGGCATAAAGCGGGCGATTGTGTTCATCGAGCGCCCAGGCGCTGGCGAAATCGTTCGAGGTGACCACGATCGAGCTCACGCCGTCCGTGCGGCGTGAGCGCTCGGAGCGGTCGGCCTCGCTTTCTGGCTCGGCCTCGACCCAAAGCGTGCCGCCGTCCCAGCGGCCGGGAAAATCTCGCATCAGATAAAACGACTTGGTCAGCACGTGGTCTTCCGGCACCGGCTCGAGTGGCGGCACGTCGAGCTGGCCGATCAACCGCGTCAGCGCTTTACTCTGCGTGGCGCTGCCAGGCAGCGCAGTTTCCTGATCGCGCGTATCGAAGATGATGAAGCCGCCTTGTTTCATGAAGGCGTCCACCTTGGCGAGGGTTGCGTCAGAGAGGGGTTGCGCGTCATCACGCACCGGCCAATACAGAATCGGAAAAAAGGCAAGCTCGTCCTTGTCGATATCGACGCCCATGGGCTCGGCGGGTTCGAGCGCAGTGCGGGCGGTAAGCACCTTGCTCAGTCCCGCAAGACCTTGGCGGCTCACCTCGTCGATCTGGGCGTCGCCGGTCATCACATAGGCGAGATGGGTCTTGAGCGAGGCCTTCATCGCAAAATCGTCGGCGCTTGTCGCGTCTTGCTGCGGTTCGGCCTTTGCCGGCGCCTGCGGCAGCGCGAGAGGTGTGAGAGCCAGTGCGAGCAAGACGGCCGCTGTTGCGGCGCTCCGCCGGCGCAAGCTCAAGCCGGCGCTCATCAGCAACACTGCCAGCACATCGACGGCAAAGAGCGCGAGCACCGCGAGATAGAGCCACGACTCAAGTGGCACTGGCTTGCGCATCACATAGCCACTCACCTGGCCGGCGCCCTCGATGGGCTTGAGGGGCGTGAGCATTGCCTTGGCCGTCATGACGTTGAAGGCGCGCGAGGCGAAAGGGGAACCGTAATAACCTGGCGGGTGCTCGGGGCTCGGCTGAGCGGTATCGATCTGATCCGGCGAAATTGGAGCGGCGCGGGCCGGCGGCGACGTCAGTTGGCCATAACCGTCGAGCGTCTGGATCGGCGGCAAGGCGCTGGCTTGGACAACATTCGGACTCGTCGACGCTTTGGCTGGCTCGGCCGCTCCTTGTGCCTGATCGCCGGAACCGACGTCGACCTTGCTTGGTCCCATATTGACGGTGCGGCGAAGCATTTCGACAAAGAGACCGGATAGTGGCAGGTTCGACCAATCGGAATTCGCGGTGACGTGGAACAGTACAATCCAGCCCTGGCCCTGACGCGATGCGGTGACAAGGGGTGTGCCGTCGGCAAGCCTCGCCCAGACTTGCGACTCCGTGGCGATGGCGGGATCGGCGAGCACCTGGCGGTTCACCTTGACATCGTCAGGGATGGCGAGCCCGCGAAACGGGCTCGACTCCTCGAAGGGTGCGAGCGGCTGCGGCGTGCTCCAGGAGAGCGAGCCGCCGAGCGAGCGGCCGCCGCGGCGCAAGGCCACGGGCAACAATTCGTCGCCGCCCTGCTCAAGACGCGGACCGGCAAAACGGATAAGCACGCCGCCGGCTTTGAGCCAATGCTCTAGCTCTTCCTCAGTGCCCGGAACGAGCTTGCCAATGTCGGCGAGCACGATGGTCGAGACTTTGCCGTCGATCAGCTCATGCACGCCAGTCGAGACATTACCCTCTGCCGGAGTGACGACATCGGCATAGGGAGACAGCGCCCGCTGCACATAATAGAGCGGCGAGAGCAGAGGCTGCGCGGCCTCTCTCGATTCGCCGGAAATGATGCCAACCCGGTGCCATTCCGAGCGCGCGTCGAGCAGGTACACGGCGCCGGCGGAGCGCTCGCCGCCAATCTCGACGCGCGCCACCTGATTACGGATCTCGAGTGGCAGGTCGAATTGCGCCTTCGTTTCGTGCGCCCCTTGCGGCAGGGTAAAGGGCACTTCGCCGAGCGGCTCTCCACGGCCAGTGACGGCCTTGATCACGCCGGAACGCGGGCCCGCGGCGCCGCTTGATACACGGGCGGTGAGCCCGCTTCGCTCGCCTGCGCTTTGGTCGAGCGCAAGCGCAGCGTCGTCACGCTCAGGGCGGAGCATAATGACGCTTCCCGAGGAGCCGGCGAGCTTGGCAAGACTCTCGGTGAAAGCTTGGCCCTCACCATAGTCGAGGCCGTCGGAAAGCCACACGACGCTATAGTCCGTCTTGTCGCCTAGCTCGCGCTGAAGCGTCTCGGCGAGCGCCTTGCGGTCCGGAGCGTAAGGATGGGGAGCAAGTCCCGCGACGCGCTCGCGCGCCTGTTCGGCGGAGACCGGTCCGATGAGGGGATCGCCGGGGGCAGACGGTGCCAGCACCACGGTCCTGCCGTTGCGCATGGCGCGGTCGATGGCGGCGTCGATTGTCTCGCGCCGCTCAGGCCAATGGGCGGCGGATGCCCAGCCATTGTCGACAACGAGGAGAAGCGGGCCGGATCCGGCGAAGCTCTCCCGGTCGGGATTGAGCACCGGCCGAGCGAGCGCAAGCACGATGAGCGCCGCAAGCAGCATGCGGAGCGCCGTGAGCCACCACGGGCTGTGAGCCGGAGTCTCCTCCGTCGATTTCAGATCTTTGAGCAGCCGCGTCGGCGGGAACACCACGTGCTGAGGGCTTGGCGGCGTGAGCCGCAACAGCCACCAGATCGCTGGTAGCGCCGCGAGCCCAAACAGGATCCAGGGCTGAAGGAAGCCGATGGCGCCCAGCGTCATCATGATTGCGACCTCGCACCGGCCGCCACGGGCGCCGACGGGCGAAAGCGATAGTCGCGCTCAAGTCCTGCGAGCCGATTGTGGATGGCGAGCACCACCTCCTCGGCCGGCCGGTCGGTGTGGTGGACGAGGAACGACCAGTAAAAGCGCCTGGTCTCCGCGACAAGGGCGTTGCGATGGCTGGTGAGCCGCTCCTGGTAGCGCTCGCGCAAATTCTCGGCGCGGCCAGCGATCACCCGGTCCCGGCCTTCGCTCGCGGTGAATTCGGTGCGGCCTTCATAAGGAAGCGTCTCCTCGGCGGGATCGAGGACCTGCACTAGATGGCCGCGCACGCCCTGCGCGGCGATCGCCTCGATGGCGACGGCGGTCTCGTCCACTGGTTCGAGGAAATCGCTGAACAGGAGGCACTCGGAGAATTGTCTTAAGCGCGCCGGGGGCGGCAGGCTGGTCGCCTTGTTCGCCTCCCCGACCAGGACTTCGGCAACCCGGCGGGCGGCGTTGCGGCCAGTATAAGGCACGCTGCCGAGAACGCCGACGCGCTCGCCGCCGCGGGTGAGAAGCTCGGCAAGCGCGAGCGCCAGCACCACGGCCCGGCTCTCTTTGGTGGTCTTCGACAGGCGCGAGCGGAACCGCATGGAGGGTGAGAGATCGACCCAAAGCCAGACCGTATGGGCCGCCTCCCACTCGCGCTCGCGCACGAAGAGATGGTCCGAGCTCGCCGAGCGCCGCCAGTCGATGCCGGCGCGAGAGTCGTTGTAGTCGAAATGGCGAAATTGCCAGAAGGTCTCGCCGGGGCCTGCACGTCGGCGGCCGTGGCTGCCGTGGGTGACGGTGTGGGCGACCCGTTGTGCCTCGACGAGAAGCGCCGGCATGCGCGCCGCGAGTGCGTGAGCCTCGGGCTCCTCGGCCGGAAAGGGATGTAGGACTTTCGCCCCGCGTGTAGCCAAGCTCAGATTACCCCAGCGGCTCGACGAGCTTCGCCACCAGATCGCTCATCTGCAAGCCTCCGGCGCGGGCGGCGAAGGTAAGCGCCATGCGGTGCTTGAGCACGGGCTCGGCAAGCTCGATCACGTCGTCAACGGAAGGAGCGAGGCGCCCTTCGATCATCGCCTTGGCGCGAACCGCGAGCATCAGGGCCTGGCTCGCGCGGGGGCCTGGGCCCCAGGCAATCATATCCTCGAATTCCTGGTCGATGCCGGTGCCGGGGCGCGCCGAGCGCACGAGCTTGAGAATGGCGTCGACTACCTGATCGCCAACGGGGAGCTGGCGCACCAGTCGTTGGGCCATCATCAGCTCATCCGCCGACAGGATGGTCTTGAGCGACCGGTCCTCCAGCCCCGTGGTGGCGAACAGCATGCGCCGCTCGGCCGACTCGTCGGGATAGAAGACGTCGATCTGCAGGAGGAAGCGGTCGAGCTGGGCTTCGGGGAGGGGATAGGTACCCTCCTGCTCCAGCGGGTTCTGGGTGGCGAGCACATGGAAGGGGCGGGGCACGTCGTGGCGCGCGCCAGCGACCGTGACGTGGTGCTCCTGCATGGCTTGCAGCAGCGCGGATTGCGTCTTTGGGCTCGCGCGGTTGATCTCGTCGGCCATCAACAGCTGAGTGAAGACCGGGCCCTTGACGAAGCGGAAGCTGCGGCGGCCGCCGGCGCCTTCCTCCAGGACCTCGGAGCCCACGATGTCGGAGGGCATCAGGTCGGGGGTGAATTGGATGCGCTTGTTCTGGAGCCCAAGCACTGCGCCCAGCGTTTCCACGAGGCTCGTCTTCGCAAGGCCGGGAACGCCGATCAGCAGGGCATGGCCGCCGGACAGCAGCGTGATGAGCGCAAGATCGATGACGCGCTCCTGGCCGAAGATGGTCGAGGCCGTGGCCTCGCGGACGTCGTGGATCTTGGCCCCGATCTCGTCGATGCGGTCGAGGAGCTGGGTTTCCGTGGAAGCGAGTGTGGTCATGGGCTCTTTTTGGCTCGAAATTGGAGGGGGGACTATAGGCCGAAAGGGCGCGGGGAGAGGAATACTTTGGATTAAATGTTGGTCACAATAGTGTTTGGACTTTCGCTCTGTGACGCCATGTTAGACAGCTTACTTAGGAGGCGGCGAGGTCCCGCTCAAGATGGCAAGACGAGACGAAAAAGGCGTGCTTGCGGCACTCGGCGAGCCCTCCGGTAAATCTGTGCCCTCTCAGCGCCGCGCTCCACAGGACTGCGGCGACATCGGCCTGAAAATCGGGCACGACGGCACCTGGTACTATCAGAATAGCCCGATCGGCCGAAAACCGCTGGTCAAGCTCTTTGCCTCGGTGCTGAGGCTCGAGAAGGACGGCCGATATTATCTCGTGACGCCGGCAGAGAAGGCCCTGATTCATATCGAGGATGTTCCGTTTCTCGCCGTGGGGCTGACCATAGAGGGCAGTGGTAAGCGGCAACGCTTGAGCTTCCAGACAAATCTCGATGAGACTGTCGAGGCCGGTCCAAAGCATCCCATGAATTTTCGCCAGGAGAAGAACTTGACTTTCACCCCCTTCGTGCTCGTCCGCGATAGGCTGAAGGCGAGGCTCACCCGGTCGGTTTATTACGAGTTGGTCGCCGCGGCGGTGAATGAGGGGAAGGACAAGACGCTTGGAGTGTGGAGTGGGGGAACCTTTTTCCCGTTTCCGCCGCCCGCCAGCAAGGGTTGACGCGCCAGGGCGACGCCGCGCCACTCGCTTTATAGTGCCGCCGCCGCTATGGTGCGAGGCTGTTCCTGGCCAAGGCGTAATTCCCGATGCTCCGCGTCGCCCTGATCGACATTTTAATGTTCTCCCTGCCATTTCTGATCTACGGCGCCTATATACTCGCCACCAAAGGCGCTGCACCTGCCGACGTCTGGCAGGGAGCGCCGCTGCTCTGGCTGCTGGCGGCGGGATGCGGGCTTTTGCTGATCACCATGGCGACGTTGATCCAGTTTTCCGGAGGCAAGCCCGGCGGCACCTACCATCCACCGAGCTACGAGAATGGGGTCATCAAGCCAGGCACCATCGACTGACGGCCTTCTCTCGATGATTGCGCATCATCATGAGTGCATTTCTGGCGCTCCCTCGCTTGCCGGCGCTGAGTGGCTGAAGCGGCGGGAAACGCGGGCGGTGTTCGAGGCACTCGGCCGCGACGGGTTCGAAACCCGCGCCGTAGGCGGGGCCGTGCGCGACACGTTGCTGGGGCTGCCGGTCACGCAGGCAGTCGATCTTGCTACCACGGCGGAGCCTGACCAGGTGATCGCTCTTGCGGACCGGGCAGGGCTCAAGACAGTGCCGACGGGGATCGATCACGGCACGGTCACCGTCATCGCCAACGGGGCGCCGTTCGAGGTCACGACGCTCCGGCGCGACGTCGAGACGTACGGCCGGCATGCCAAGATCGCTTACACCACATCGTGGGAGGAGGACGCCAAGCGCCGCGACTTCACGCTGAACGCGCTATACGCCGATCGGGACGGCGCGGTATTCGATCCACTTGGCGGCTACGGCGATCTCAGAGCCGGGCGCGTGCGCTTCATTGGCGATGCCGAGGCGCGCATCAAGGAAGACTTTTTGCGCATCCTCCGCTTCTTCCGCTTCAACGCCTATTACGGCAAGGGCGAGATGGATCAGGCTGGGCTCAAGGCCTCGGTGAAACTTCGCGGAGGGCTTGAGCATCTTTCGGCCGAGCGGATCGCTGGCGAGCTGCGGCGCATCCTTGTCGCGCCTCAAGCGGCACGCGCCGTTGCGGCGCTTTACGATTATGGCCTTCTCACTGGCGTGCTAGGCGGCGTGCCGCGGCTTGAGCGTTTCCAGAGACTTATCGCGATCGAAGAGGCCAACGGCTTGGCCCCGGACGCGTCTTTGCGGCTCGCGGTGCTCGCGGTTTTCGTGTGCGAGGATGTGGTGCGCCTTGCCGAGCGCTTGCGGCTGTCCAATGCGGAGCAGGCGGTGCTTGGCCTTGGGGTTCGGGAAGGCGAGGGGTCGGACCTGCCGGATGAGGCGGCGGTAAAGGCCGCACTCTATCGCCTCGGTCCGAGCTACCGCTCTTCTCTTCTCCTGGCCTGGGCGGATTCCGGCGCGTCTCCTGACGGTGCGGGCTGGCGTCATGCGCTCACGTTGGCTGAGCGATGGCAGGCGCCGACGTTCCCGCTTAGGGGCAACGATGTGATCGCGCTTTGCGAGCTCAACGGGCCCGAGATCGGCGCGGTCCTAAAGTCCGTTGAGCAACATTGGATCGAGACCGGATTTGCGCTCGACCGCGATCAGCTTCTCGCCAAGGCCCGCGCTCTTATTGCCGCATTAGCGTAAGACTTCCGCTAGTGCAGGGCGATCCAGACGAGACCAATCTGGTCACGGCGAATGCGAGCGAGATCGGGATCACCGCGATCTCGAGCAGCACGTCGCGGCCGCGCATCGGCCCCGTGGCCGTGCCCACGTCGCTGTCCAAGAATTCGCGGAAGCTCGTTTTGCGCAAGTTCCAGCGAGGGTCGTTCACGGCATAGGAGGACGTGAGCAGAAACAGGCCGAGGAAGAAGAGGAAAAACAGGATGGCGATGGTGATGGCGAAATCTACATCGCCGCCCCGGGCGGAGCTCAACCAGGTCACCATCAGGAACCGGCAGTGGCGCCCAAGATGATCTTGATGACACCGGATGGACGCCGGTCTGAGACTTGCCAAGTGCCGGTTCAGGCTCCGGCCCGGTATCGGTGGTGTGGCGCGGATCTGTCAGGCTCGCGGCATCGCCGATGCTTTGTGGCTCGCTTGAGATACGGTCTGACATGGCTGCCTCCTGATGTTTGGCTGGAGGCGGTCGGTCGGAAACCAGTTTCGGCCGACCGTGACTTTGATATGGGGGTTAAACGCGCTGCGCGTGGAAGCGTCGCCGGGGCATTTGGACGCGTGCGGCTAAGAGACCTTATCGGCGCTGAGGCGTTCGATCAGCGCCATGGCCGCGGCGGGAGCGCGCAGCTTGCCCTCATGGATGAAGTAGACGAACACGTCGCGGGGCTTGACTCCAGGCCGGTGCGCAGTGTCGAGGAGAGGAAGGTCTTTCGGGGCGACACCCGTCGCCCAGAGCTTGGCGCGGTCGGACCAACTATCGAGCTCCTTCGGCTTATAGGCCGCCGGGAGACTGTCATCGCCCCTTTGCAGCCGGGCATAGATCACATCGCCGGTGAGATCGGCCATGCTCGGCCAGCTCTCGGCGTCGAC
>DASZGQ010000077.1:0-7598 GCA_035938735.1 Methyloceanibacter sp. | reverse complement strand
TGCATCATGGCGGCGATGCCGTCGTGAGTCCTGACGCCGGGGGCCCAGCCAATGGCGCGGAGCTTCGCGGCGTCGACGACGAAGTTCCCCGACAGCCGCTCCCACTCTGCTTCCTTGCCGAAGGTCGCCATCAGCCGCTTCACCGCTCCCGCCGGCACGCGCATCAGATACGGCGCCCGCCCCAATCCCTCGCGCATGGCGGCAACCAGCTCCGCCACGCTGATCGGCTCGGTGTCGGCTACGAGGAACGTCTCGCCTTCGGCCTGTCGCGCATCGAGCACGAGCGCGATGGCATCTGCGAGGTTCTCCATCGCCAGCAGCGATCGGCGGTTGTCGAGGCCGCCGAAGGGCAACGGCATCGGCGTCTGCGCCAGGGTGGCGAGGCTCGCTATGTTGCCTTTGACGCCCTTGCCATAGACGATCGCCGGACGGAGCACGGTGAAGGGGACGCCGCTTTCTTTCAGCAGGCGCTCGGCCGCGAGCTTGGAGCGCCCGTAAGCGTCGGTGGGCTGAGGAAAGTCCTTTTCGGTGATCACGTGTTCGGCGGCGAGCCCTGCTTGTGCCCTGACCGACGACATCAGCACGAAGCGCTCGACGCGGCCCTTCGCCGCCTGCGCCAGCTCGCCGACAGCATCAGCATTGATGCGAGTATAAACCTCGTCGGGAAGCTGGCCAGGCGCATGCGCGATGCCGGCAAGATGCACGACATGGGTCACGCCGGCGACGAGCGACGACCAGTCCGAAGGGCGCGCGAGGTCGGGGAGCGCCACGTGCTCCACGCCGCTCCTCTCCGGAATCGCCGCCGGATCGCGCGCCACGGCACGAACCGCCCAGCCGCTCACAGCGAGCGCGCGCACCACATGCTTGCCGATGAAGCCCGACGCCCCGGTGATGATCACCACGCGCTCGGTCACTTGGCACCTCGTGCCAAGTCAAAGAGCACATAGGCGGTGGCGACCGCGCCGAATCCGAGCAGCAGACTATCGGCCGTGGTGGAGTTGAGGATCACCGCCGCCACGGCGAGCGACGCGAGCAGCAGTCCGAGCACGAAGATGCGCGCCGTCACTTGTGGCGGCGTCATGCCGGCGATCACCGCCCGCTGATAGAAATGGGAACGGTGGGCGCTGAAGATATGCTCGCGATTGAGCGCGCGGCGGAAGAGCGTGATCGTCGAATCGGCGATGGTGTAGAGGGCAAGTAGCAAGGCCGCGGCGAGGTTGGTGCCGGCCACAGAAATCAGCATAAAGGCAAGCAGGAGCCCGATCGGCAGGCTGCCGGCGTCGCCGAGAAACACTTTCGCCGGATGCTTGTTGAAGGGAGCGAAGCCGAGCATGGCGCCGAGCAGCACCAGCGCAAGGAAGCCGACGCTTGCCGGAACCGCGCCAAGCGCCTGAAGCACCGCCACGCCGAGGGTAATCGGCACCACTTGCGCTGCGGTGATCCAGTCAAGCCCGTCGAGAAAATTCACGGCGTTGACGAACCACACCGTGCCGAGCACAAGCAGCGCCCGCTCCACCATGAACGGGAGAAATCCGGGAAACAGCAGCAAGCCCTGAGGCAGGCTCAGCACCATGACGAGAGCGGCGAGCGTTTGGCCGAAAAAGCGCCACGACACCGGGAGCGCGTGAGCGTCGTCGGCAAGCCCGAGAACCATCAAACCTAACGCCGTGCCGAGAACCGGGATGAGTGCTCTCGCGCCTTCCGGTGCGCGCCACAAAAGCCAGGCCGCAGCGCAGATGATAAGCAGCGCCAAAACAACGCCGACGCCGGCGCCTTGCGGCGTCGCGCGCGCATGCGACGAGCGCCCATCGGGGTGGGCGAGGAGGTGGCGGACCAGCACCGGCCTTAAAAAATAGATCAGCACGCTTGCCAGCGCAGCGGCTGACGCGGCGATGGCGATGGCAAAGGCAAGTTGGCCAGCTAACATCGCCTCAATGCAGCGTGCGCGAGACCGGCTGCCACTCGTCCTTGACCGAAGCTGGAGGGCCGGAGCTCCCCGGCTTATAGCCTTCGACGGTGGCTCGCAGCATCTCTTGCAGATCGGTCTCGTCCTGCCGCTGGATCGCGTCGTCGAGGCGCTCAAGCGCCGCGACAAGCTCTGCGTAGGCAAGCACAGGCTCGGAATTCTTGAAGATGCGCGGATGGCTCGTGCCGGTGGTGTTCTCGCCGATCAGAAGCTCCTCATAGAGCTTCTCGCCGCGCCTAAGCCCGATATATTCGATGGCGATGTCGCCTTCTGAATTGTTCTCGTCGCGCACCTCGAGACCCGACAGGCGGACCATGGTGCGCGCGAGATCGTCGATCTTCACCGGCGTCCCCATGTCGAGCACGAACACCTCGCCGCCGCTCGCCATGGCGCCGGCTTGAATCACAAGCTGGGCGGCTTCGGGGATCGACATGAAGTAGCGGATGATCTCCGGGTGGGTGACGGTCACCGGACCTCCCGCCTGGATCTGATTGCGGAAGCGCTTGACCACCGACCCCGACGAATCGAGCACATTGCCGAAGCGGACCATGGTGAACACCGTGGTTCCGCGCGGCTCTGCCAACGCCTGCAGGATCAGCTCGGCCAACCGCTTGCTCGCGCCCATGACATTTGTGGGCCGCACCGCCTTGTCGCTCGACACGAGCACGAAGCGTTCCACGCCGGCCTCCTTGGCGACTTCCGCAAGCGTCAAAGTGCCAAAGGTGTTGTTCTGCAAGCCGGTGAGCGGGTTCACCTCCACGAGCGGCACGTGCTTGTAGGCGGCCGCGTGGTAGATCACCTCCACGTCGAACGTACTGATGGTACGGGCGACCAGCTTGCGGTCGAGCACCGAGCCCAGCACTGGAATGATCTTGGTGTCGATCAGCGGCGCCGCCTCGGGCTTCTTGGCGCGCCGCCATTTGAGCTCCTCGATCTCCATCTCGATCTCGTAGAGCGCGACCTCCGACAGCTCGAACAGGATGAGCGCCTTAGGACCAAGCTCGAGCAGCTGGCGGGTAAGCTCCGAGCCGATCGAACCTCCCGCGCCGGTGATCATCACCACCTTGTCCTTCACGTGCCCGGTCAAGAGCTCAAGCTCCGGCGCCACCGGATCGCGCCCCAACAAATCCTCGACCTCGATCGGCCGGAGATCGCTCACCTCCACGTGGCCGGAGGCGATCTCCTCCAGCGCCGGGAGCGTCTTCACCACCACGGGGAAAGGCTCCAGCGCCTTGATCGCGGCGCGGCGCTCGCTGCGGAGCGCCGACGGCATGGCGAGCAGCACCTCCTTGACATTCTCGGTGGTGATCATCTTGCCGATCTTGCCGGGCCGCAGCACCTTGACGCCATGCACCATCTGACCGGCGAGCGACGGATTGTTGTCGATGAACGCGACCATGTTGAACTTGCCGGTCTCGTTCAGCGCTCGGAGCAGCTGAATCCCGACCGTGCCTGCGCCGTAGATGATGACGTTCTTGCGCTCATCGAAACTGACCGGCTTGTGCTGCGGCGCCGCCCTGAGCAGCAGGGCGCCGGCCCATTGGCGGCTAAAGCGGATGAGGCCAGCGGCGATCAGGCCGTAGATCACCACCACCGAACGCGGATGGCCCTTGATGCCCGACAGGAGCACGAGCAGCGCCCAAGCGAGCACGGCAATGACCACCGCGAGATAGATGCGCGTGGTGCCCTCCGGTCCGATGAACCGGGTGACCAGCTTGTACAGCCCGCGCATATGGAAGGTGATGACGCCGATGATGGGCGCCGCCGCCATCAGCAAGATCATGCCGAAGGATTCCGGCACGTAGAATCGGCTGAGGCGCAGCGAGTACGCGGCCCACAGCGCGATCGTGAGCATGGCAATATCGTTGACGATCAAGAAGATTCGCTTGAACCAGCGAGGTCGCTGGATGAGCCAGACGGCTGCGCGCATATGAAGGGCCACCCCGAACCGGCGCCTTTGGCCGGACACCTTATGGTCTTGGCTCAAAGCCAGAGTGCGCTGCACCATAGCTGACGCCTCCGGCGAACGGAAGCAGCCAACCTTGTTCCATAACACCAGAAATCGGCGGAATAATGCCGCTCGGGGGCTCGCGCTTAGCCGAGGATCACGAGGTGCAGCCGTTTTGGCCCATGCGCGCCCCTGACGATGGTCTGCTCGATGTCGGCGGTGCGCGATGGCCCGCTGATCAGATTGACCGAGCGCGGCAATGTGCCCTCGCCGTAGATCACGCGCAAGCGGTCGAAGGCCTCCTCGTAGCTGCCGACCACATCGCTGGCGCGGACCAGAATAAAATGAGTCTCTGGCAAGAAGGCGAGCGTCGTCGGATTGTCGGTGCCCGAGACGAGAAACAAGGTTCCGGTTTCCGCCGCGGCGGTCACCGCGCGCGACAAGGCGGCTCGATCTTCCGGCTCGGCACGGCCATTTCGCCGCTGCAAGGTTGGTGCTGCGTCCCAAGGGAGCGCAGCGAGCACCGGATCGCCGCCCATGCGCAAGGCTGGAGGCAAGCCATGAGCGCTGAGATCCTCGGCGATGACACTGACGGCGTCCTCTACTGTCCCTACCCTTGTGACCTCTGCGCCCTGGCTCTTGAGCATGGTGGTCATCAGCTCGAGCAGAGCTTCGCGGTCCGCGCGCGCCCGTGCCGGAATCGTGCCGCGCGGGTGACGGCTGAGACGGTCCTTAACGGCGGCGTCGCGGCTGCGGTCTGTGTCGCTCACGCCGAGCGCCGAGCGAATGCGCGACACCACGGCGGTGCGGCCTTGATGGGTCGCGCTCAAGATCTGCCTCTCTTCTGCTCTTGATAGAGCGCGTGAAAGGTCTTGCCTTCGGGCGCGGGCAGATCCCGCGTTCCTGTCCAGGCGCCGGCGAAGGGCAGGGCGCTCAATTGCCCACGATGCCCGGCAAGCCAGCTCAACAACGGCGCTATTGTCCCGCCAAGAGCGCGATAGAGCTTCGGGCGTCTTGCCGCGAAGGCCCAGAGCTTCAATGCGAGGCGGTGCGTCAAAGGCGGATCGCCGCGCTCCAAATCGCGCTCCCGCCATTTGCGCATCAGTGAGGGTAGCGGGATCGCCATGGGGCAGACCTCCTCGCAGCGTCCGCAAAAACTCGAGGCGTTTGGCAGGTCTCGCGCGTTATCGATGCCGTAAAGCGCCGGCGTCAGCACCGCTCCCATGGGTCCCGGATAGAGCGAGCCATAGGCATGGCCGCCGATCGTCCCATAGACCGGGCAATGATTCAGGCAGGCGCCGCAACGGATGCAGCGGAGCATGGCGCGGAAGTCTCCGCCCAGCATTTCGCTTCGCCCATTGTCGAGCAGCACGACGCGGTACTCGCGGGGTCCGTCAGGGTCACCGCCGCGAGAAGGACCGGTCGCGAAGGTGGTATAGGTGGTAATGTCCTGGCCGGTGGCGGAGCGGGCGAGCAGGCGGAGAATGGTGCAGGCATCTTCGAGCGTCGGCACGATCTTCTCGATCGAGGCGATGACGATATGAACCTTCGGCAGCGTCGCAGTCAGGTCGCCGTTTCCCTCATTGGTGACGATGACCGAGGATCCGGTCTCGGCGATCAGCAGATTGGCGCCGGTGATGCCCACATCGGCGGCAATGAACTTCTCGCGCAGCACGGCGCGGGCTTCGGCCACCAGATCCGGCACGGTGCCGAGGGGGCGCTGCGGCGCGAGCCCGCGATGGATGCGCACGAAATCCTGCGCAATCTCTTCTTTGTTGAGGTGGATCACCGGAGCGATGATATGGCTCGGTGCCTCGCCCCTGATCTGAATGATGTGCTCGCCGAGATCGGTCTCCGCCACCTCGATGCCGGCAGCTCCCAGATAGGCGTTGAGGCCGATCTCCTCCGACACCATGGATTTCCCCTTGGTGACGAGGCGTGCGCCCGCCTCCCGGCAGAGCCCGAGCACGATGGCGCGTGCGTCCGCCGCACTTTGTGCGAAGTGCACGCGGCCACCGTTCTCGATCACCTTTCGCTCATAGGATTCGAGATAGAGATCGAGATGAGCGAGCGTGTGGTCCTTGATGGTACGCGCCTCGTCACGGAGCTGGTCGAACTCCGGCAGTTTCGATTTTGCGATGTTGCGCTTGACGATGAAGCCGCGTTTGACGTTCAGAAGCGCCCGCTGCAGCTTGGCGTCGGCGAGCGCTCGTGCGGCGTTATGCTTGAAGTCTTGCGGTGAAGCGTCGGCCAAGGCGGCTCACCTGGCCTTACGGGCCTGGCCTATGGCCGGAGCCTCGGTCATGCTGGCAAGCACTTCGGCCACGTGCCGGCATTCGACCGGCGATCCGTCGCGGGACAGCTTGCCGGCAATGTGGAGGAGGCAGCCGAGATCGCCGGCGAGCAGGCAAGCGGCACCCGACTTGGCAATGTTGCGGACCTTGGCCTCGACGATGGCGTTCGAGATATCGGGGTACTTGACCGAAAAGGCGCCGCCGAAGCCGCAGCACACTTCCGTCTCCTCCATCTCGCTGAGCGCGAGCTCGTCGACGCTTGCGAGCAACCGCCGCGGGGCGTCGCGCACCTTGAGCTCGCGCAAGCACGAGCAGGAATCGTGATAGGTAACGTTGGCGCAGAACCTCGCCTTCACCTTATCGACACCAAGTACCTCGATGAGGAAGCTCGTGAGCTCGTAACTCTTGGCGGCGAGCGCTCGCGCTCTCTCCGTGAACTCCGGATCGTCCGCGAGCAGGGTCGGGTAATGCAGCTTGATCATCCCAGCACAGGACCCTGACGGCGCCACCACATAGTCGAAACGCTCGAAGGTGTTGATCACCTCTTGCGCGATCGCCTTGGCGACGGCCCGGTCACCGGAATTGTAGGCCGGCTGGCCGCAGCAGGTCTGGCTCTCTGGCACCTCGACGTTGGCGCCCGCATCTTCGAGCAGCTTGATCGCGGCGAAGCCCACGCTTGGCCGGAAAAAGTCGACCAGGCAGGTGACGAACAGTCCCACCAGGGGCGGCTTTTCCGCTGCTTTCGTCATCATTCTCGCCCTGATGGTTAAGGCTGGGGGCGCCAGGGAGCCGGGTGGCTGGCGGGACAGGGACGCTCCGATGTACCATCGCTGCTCTGGCAAAAGAAGTCCGAAGAGCGCCAAGACCAGGACTAGGAGGGGGTAGTGCCGAGGATCAGGGCTGCCATCGGCTTGGCGGCCGCGTCGCTGTTTATGTTGTGCTCGGGACCCGGCGTTCCGGCCGAGCCTTTGCGCCTCGTCATGCCAGTGGTCTACGGCACCCATTTGCCAGGGCTTGGCGAGCCGGCGGAGCGATTTGCCAAGCTGTCAAGCAGCTCTCTGGCGGTGCTATCGAGCTCGACCTCAAGCAGCCGGGAGACGGCACCCAGCCGCAAGACATCCTCGACAAGGTTTCGCGCGGCGACGTCGACGCCGGCTTCTCCACCGCGAGCTTCTGGGCGGCGAAGATCCCGGCCGCGGCGCTGTTCGCAGGCTTTCCCTTCGGGCCGGATGCCAAGGGCTATGTCGACTGGTTCTTCGCCGGCAATGGGCGGAAGCTGTATCAGGAGATGTACGACGAGGCCGGGCTCAATGTGCACGTCATCCCTTGCGCTTGTGCGGGGGCCGAGACGTCCGGCTGGTTCGCCAAGGAGATCCACAGGCCTGAAGAC
>DASZGQ010000076.1:0-3052 GCA_035938735.1 Methyloceanibacter sp. | reverse complement strand
AGCGCGATCGAGGGCAAGCAGGTCCGGCTGACATCGGGCGGCACGCTCGAGGCGGATCTGGTCGTGGCAGGCATCGGGGTGCGTGCGCGGACCAGCCTCGCCGAAGCGGAGGGTCTCAAACTCGATCGCGGTGTCGTCGTCGATGCCTATCTCGAGACCGGCGCGCCCGGACTGTTCGCGGCGGGCGATATCGCCCGCTGGCCCGACCCGCACAGCGGCGCCAGCATTCGCGTCGAGCATTGGGTCGTCGCCGAGCGCCAGGGCGACACCGCCGCGCTCAACATGCTGGGACACCGCGAGCCCTTCGCCGCCGTGCCGTTCTTCTGGAGCCAGCACTACGACGTGGCGATCAATTATGTCGGCCACGCCGAATCCTGGGACGAGCTCGCGATCGAGGGCGACATCGCGGCGCGCGATTGCCTGGTTCGCTATCGCCGCAACGGCCGCGTGCTGGCCGTGGCCTCGATCTTCCGCGATGTCGAGAGCCTCAAGGCCGAGCTGGCGATGGAGCGGACGTAAGTCCCCAGAGCGTGATCAAATGAAGCTGACGTGGCCGTCGCTTCGCCCCTCCCCCCTTGAGGGGGAGGGGTTTCGAGTGTGACGCGCGCAACGACTGAGGGGCGTTGGTGATGGCGCAAAGAAAAGCGCCTCATCCTGAGCCACGTCCCGAAGGGGCGTGAGTCGCGCCTCATCCTGAGCCACGATGCGAAGCATCGTGAGTCGAAGGACGCACGAAGTCATCCAGCGCGGTTCAACGCTTCTCGTACGGATGGAAGATGTGGTCCTTCGCCTTCACGGCCACATGGCACGTGTGTCCGCAGTCCGAGGGACTGGGATCGGCCGTGAACTTGTCGGATGCGGCTTCGTAGTTGAACAGCGCGTATCCCCATCCGCCGCTTTTCGGAAATCTCTTGCTGTCCTTTTCGATGACAAAAGCCTGCGAAAAGACGTCGGGCACATCCACGGCGAAGGTGGCCTCCGTGCTCTTCTTCGGTTTCCACTGGAGCTTCACGATCTTGGAGCCCTCCGGGAAAGACTGGCCGTTGCCTGGAATGCCGGCCTTGTATGCCTTGATCATGGTCGGATTGGCGACGATCACCTTGAGCACTTCATCGGTCCGGGCGGAAGAGACCGCCGCCCAGTCCTCGTATCCCCGGAAGTCGGAGAACGCGATTCCGCTCGGCGATTTCAGCGAGTACTTGTCCTGCGCGTAAACAACCGTGCCGCCCAGGACGGCGAGCACTGCCGTGGCGATCGCAATCGTGAGCTTGCTGTTGCGCTTCATGGCTGATCCTTTCTTAAGTCGTCGCTGCGGATCATGCTCTCGTCGATGGCGCAAAGAAAAGCGCCTGATCCTGCACGCTCGCAACACCGGTGGGGTTGCGGGACCCGGTTGAAGCAACCCTCTCCGCCCGCCCTTGCGGGGGGAGAGGGTGCGACCCTGAGCTTGTCGAAGGGGAGCGGGTGAGGTGGGTGTCGATGGCGGACACGACCGTGCCGCGCAAGCACGCCTCACCCTCCCCGCGCTGACGCGCCGGGTCCCTCCACCGAGAGCCCCGACTTTATCTCGGCGACTGCCATGAGAGACAGAAAGTTTCCTATTTCACCGGCAGCATGAGGTGTTCATAGGGGGTCCCCGACCACATCACATACGGCTTGCTCGGATCAGGATTAGCATCGTGCGGATAGCCAGCCAGCATCTTTGCACCTGAGCCGACGATCATGACGTGCGGACCAGTCTTGACCCAATTGTTACCGGCCTTCGCTTCGGTGGCGTAAGGGTCTGTGTTGCTCGCTCCGTTGTCGCCTCGCAGCATGTACATGAAACCGACCTGGTTGGCTGGCGGTTCCTTCTTCTGCATCCAAGCCGTCGCCCATGACATCGCGTTCTTGTCGCCGCACATGGGGTCAGGAGCTTTGGGATTTCCCTGCCCCGGCATGCACGTCCATTCTCCTTTGCCTGGTCGCACGACGCGCACAGTACCGTCGGCACCGATGTCGATGACGGTGGCGTCTTTGGCGATGGCCTTGGGGGCCGCGGAGAGCGACACCTTAATGATCTCGGGGTCGCTCATATGATGAGATGCGTGTTGCCCATAGGCAGTGGTGGCCACGCCCAGCAAGGCCGCGACCGAATACAAAAAGATTTTCATGATAGCTCTCCCCATCGAGCGGAGAGCCATCGCTCGTTCAAGGTCTTTCGTTGCCGGGCCGTTGGCTCGCGACGGCGATGAAAACCTAAGGCGAGCCCACGCCTTCTGGCAAGAGGCGGGTCATGAGCGGCCGTCGCGTGAGCTCAAGCCAAATGTGCTTTGCCAAAAGTGTCAACTCCTGGCGCAGTCCCTATACCCCCGCTTCGCTCGGAGAGACTTCTGCAAGCGCTTCGACGAGATTACCCGCTTGCTTCCGACGGTCTTGTGTTGAGTCGATCTGAACAGGTCGCGTGCAAGATGGCGCACGGCAGACCTCGACGACGAGAAGAACATGAGACCCGTCAAAGAGCGTCCGCGCGAAAGGCGCGGGCGCGCGCATGATCGATTCGGCTTCCCCGGCGACCCCACGGTTTTGCAGGAGGGCGGGAGCCCTGGCGTACCTCGACGACTGAAGCCAAACTTTGCGTGGTGGGCCAAAGGCTTAAGCCCAGTTGGCTTTCTCAAAATCCACTCGGAAAGGCCGGAAATCACCCGCGAATGGCCGAAATATGGGCCGCGGGCGCGGCGCAAGCCAGCGCGCGTGGGTTCCTCGCCCCTCGGCCGATCAGCCGCCCGCCGCCTGCCTCCGGTGCGCCTCCACGAAGGCGGCCATGCTCGGGAATTCGAGGTCGGGCGTGGCGTCGCCTTTGGGGAGCACGGTGGCGCCGGCGCCGGGGCGGCCTTTGCGGCGGTTGATCCAGGCGGTCTTGAGGCCGAGCGATTTCGCGGGCGCCACGTCGTGGAAGAGGCTCTGCGCGGTGTGCAGGATCTGCTCGGGACGAAGACCCATCTTCTCGAGCTCGGCGAGGAGGTAACGGAAGTTGCGGAGGTCGGGCTTGTAGGAGCCGACATCCTCGGCC
>DASZGQ010000075.1:0-7227 GCA_035938735.1 Methyloceanibacter sp. | reverse complement strand
GAAGCTGAAGGCGAGGTCTATTACAATTACGAAATGCGCGATTTTGAGTCCGATGAGATGCCGGGCCTGAGCGTGTTCACCAAGGACGCCTTAGGCGCCGTCTTCCACACTTACTCGGCCTATGCGCGCGGTCTCGACATTTTGGTCGGCGCTTACAATTTCCTGGATCTCGTGCCCAAAGGTCGCAACGAAGCGGAGCTGCCATGGACCATGGCGTGGGTCCGGCGCCATGACGACTACGAGGACGTCAAGGCTTCCAGGGCCTGCTGCGCTGAGGAACAAGCAAGCGCCGAGACGGCCTGATCGCCCACGCACTCTTCGCGCAACGCCGCAAAATTCAGGAGTAGCCGATGCAGATCGTTACGCAGAAGATCGCTCCGTGCTTGTGGTTCGATAAGGAAGCCGAGGAGGCTGCGAAATTCTACGTCTCGGTGTTAAAGAATTCGAAGATCGTCACAGTCGCGCGCTATCCGAACGAAGGCCAAGATATCCATGGCAAGAACGCCGGGTCGGTCATGGCCGTGGACTTCGAGCTTGCGGGACAGAAATTCGTGGCGCGCGCCATGCTCGCGCCAGATCTTCCCCGCCTTCTTCGCCATGCGCCGATACGCCGGCACGCTCTTCTTCGGTACCGGCACGACAAAATCCATCGACATAGGGCATGTGGCTCTCCCTACGCCCCAGCTTTGGCAGAGTCTTGCTGCATGGCCACGACCATCCAAGACACGCCGAAACGATCCGCCACCATGCCGAAGCGCGGGGAGAAGAATGTCTCGGCGAGCGGCATCTGGACCTCGCCGCCTTTCTCCAGATCCAGGAGAACGCCACCGTCTCGCCGGGCTTCGTCTACAAATCGCGCGCCGATCGCGACCGCGTCAACAAGAAGGTCATGAGCGACAAGAGGCTCGCCGGCATGATGGACATCAAGTCTCTGCCCTTCGACGCCAAACGAATAATCTATGGAGGGTGCAAGGTCCTGGTCGAAGCTTAAGCGCCGATGCTGAAGAGCAGCAGCGAGCCGAGCAGGAGGCCCAGACCTCACCGGCGCGGAGAATGCTCAATTGCTACCCCGCTCGCTGGAGCCCTGATCATTGGGCGAGTTGGTCAGCTTGAACGCAGGAAAGTCGGACGGCAGCGTGGGCGTGCTGCAGGCCGGGGTCAACAACACCGAGCCCAAGATGATCGAAACTTATAACAGGCCGGATCCCCGATTTGCGCTTCATACGGCACTCCCACTTTCGGCGAGGAGCGCCCCCCAACCTAATGCATTAACTTCACGGCGCCCGTGTAGAGCGCGCCGCCGATGACGCACGGCACGGCGATATAGACTTGACCGAGCGCGCTTGCCGCCACGCAGCCGGTGGCAATGGCGATGGAGCCCGCGGTCGCGCCTTTGGACATACCGGCCTCGTTGGTGGCCTGCAGCTTCTGCGCCTCCTCGATGGAGGCGAACTGGTCCTTGCGGATCTTCTCGGATTCGAAGACCTCGGCGGCCTCGATTAGGTCCTTGAGCGGTTTGGCGATTTCCGGGGGTTGCCGCGCATATTCGGCTCGATAGAGGCTGAGCAGATCGCGGTTGCGCTCGGCATAGGAGGCGAGCGTCCACTTGGCGGTGGCGCCGGTCGAGATTTTATCGACCGCGCTCGGATCGTTATGCCATCCGGAGAAAATTCTCCTGATAGAGAAGTTGCCGTCGTCTTTGTTCCTGGACCAGCGCAGCGCCTGCATGATGCGCACCACCGGCTCGTATTGGCCGGTGGCGACGTAGTACCCCCACAGCGTGTAGACCACCGAGGGTCCGTCGCTGAGATCGACTTCCATGAGCGGCTTCGCCTTGCCGGAAAGATAGGAGTCGATCAGCGGCTCTCGCAGCGGCATGCGGGCCCTGTACTTGTTCAAAAGATCGCGCCAATCCGGGCGCCCGGAAAAGGCAATCGCCCTGATCAGGACGGCTTGGTCCTTGTCGGGCATCGGCAGCATCTTGGCGACGAGCGCCGGTCCGTCCTTCCGATTGGCGCCGAGCACGCCGGCGATGAAGCCGGTGCAGAACGCCCCCTTCTCCTCGTCGGTGAATAGGCCGAGCTCGCGCATGGCATGCACCGCGGCGGGCACGCGCCATGGCGTGGGGTGGGCGTGATAGTTGTAGACCCATTCGACCAGGCGATCGGGGCTAGAGAACGCTCTCTCGGGTTCGGAGGGCTGTAGCTGCTCAGGCGAAACAAGCTGCGGCACTGGGGCGGCGATTGGCTGAGGCGGCGTTCCGTGAGCGATGACCGGCGCGTTGGGCGCCGGAAGCGACTCAGCCGGCGCGAGAAGCTGCGGCGTGACCGGTCTCGATTGCTTCGGTACGGAGATGGTTTGCGGCGGCTCAGTCTGCTCGGTCACGGTTTGAGCGGCGCACGGGACTGACGATCCAAGGGCGCAGGCGAGCACGGCCACAGCCACGACGCGCATCGGGCATCAGCTTCCTGCCCCCCGGCCCCAGCGTGATGACGATCCCTACGGTTAATGCCTGCGGGCTATGCCCCCCGCGGCGAGCTGAAAATCCTTAAGTTTCGTGGCTTTTTGAGGGCCGGTAACGTTAACCATGTCGCCAGGAAATCCGGACGTTTGCCGGCTCCTAGCTGGAGAGTTCCATTTCCCGCGTCGTCGCGTCCTCGAGAGCGGCGACGCTTTGCGCGGCGACATCGCATTGGTGCACGATCTCCGGCACCGCAGTGATCTCCCACAGCGACCCCTGACAAAGTGGTCCAAGCGCAAATAGGCCACGCGTAGCGGCGCCGCTCCTGCTCAAGACCTGGCCGTTCGGTTCAACGGCAAGCCCGAGGCGGTGGGCATCTTCACGCGCCGTACCCTGGTTCACCAGGCTCTTGATCAGCGGAGACGTCAAATCTGGGCGGTGACCAGCGCAATCAAATGCGAGGTCCGTTGTCATCACTTCGGCTTGGCTTGATCCGCGCCGGGTCACGATCAGTCTGAAGATGTCGCCGTCCCGCTCGACCTTGGTTACGCGGCCGCGCAGCAGCACCGCTTTGCGTTCGTTGAACTCCGCCTGCAGCCGGCCGTGGACTTCGAGCGGCAGGCGATGGCGGTGCGCGTCCCACAAAGGACGGACGTGGCGCAGGAAACGGGATTGCTCCTCGGCCGGAAGCCCTCGCCACAAGTCTTGCAGCGAGGACCGCAGGCCGTTGATGATCGCCTGCCAAGGCGTGCCATGCGCTTCCGCCGCGGCGCAGGCGATGGCAATTGCCGAAGTCAGTCCGGAAACGCGCTTGGAGCGGGGAAGTCCGATCTCTTGTGGCACGACACCTTTCGCCGCGTGCGGGCGCGGCAGCTGCCCGCGTCGCGAGATCACAATTGCCTTGCCTTGGAAGCCGTTGCGACGCGCGTTCAACAGGACATCGATCATGGTGAGACCTGAGCCGATCAACACCATGGACTTTGCATTGGCGAAGCGTTCGGGCGGAAGCATGTCAAATGGCGCCAACGCCCCAGTCGGCATCGATGCGGCAACGCCGTAGGCGGTGGCGAGCAGCACGATGTCGGCCTGAAGCGGCTCTCTCCGATCGAAATGCAGCGTGAAGCGATCGCCATCACTGATGCAGGCACTCGCCACGGCATTGACGATCTTCAGCTCGACGTCTGGTCTAGCTCCCACAGCCTCGAAGAAGCGCTCGCGCACATATTCGCCGAACAGCTGTCGCGGCAGGAAGGTATGGGCGAGTCCCTCATGCAGGCCCGCATGATTTTCGCCCTGATCAAGCTGGCGAAAGGCCCAGTTCAAAAAATCACCGGGTTGGTTGGCGCGGACAGAGAGGTCGCGGGTGCGGACATTGAGAAGATGCAAGGGATGGTGCGCGCCATAGGCGACGCCGCGCCCAAGCGACGCGTTCGGTTCCACCACTACGAGCGGGAACGGCCGGTCGAGCCGCGCGAGGCAGGCAATCGCTGCCGCCGCGCCGGTAAATCCACCGCCGACCACGCCCACCGTAAGTGGCGCCTTCCGCATCTCGCCCCTTTCAATTCGCTTATCTCGTTCGGTCGTTTAGGCCAAATCAAACCGGCGCAATAAAGACCAAGCCATGACGCGAAGCTCCGAGCGGTGTCGTGATAGCGCGCGTCATTCGGGCCTTGCAGAGAATTTCATTCCGCGGCCGGTGCGATCGGGGGGAGGAGATTCCCATCCTTGCCACGCCGACGCTTTGGGCAAGTTTATTTGAGGCTCGCGAGGTCGATGACGAAGCGATAACGCACGTCGTTCTTGAGCATGCGCTCGTAGGCCTCGTTGATGTGATCGATCGGGATCACCTCGACATCGGCGGCGATCCCTTCTCGCCGCAGAAGTCGAGCATCTGCTGCGTCTCACGGATGCCGCCGATCAGAGAGCCGGCCAGCGTCCTCCGTTTCAAAATGAGGGACGGAGCAGAAAGCGGCGCCGGCTCATCTGGCACGCCGACCAGCACCATGACGCCGTCGTAGTGCAGCAGATGAGATAGGAGTTGTAGTCGTGCTTGGCCGAGACCGTATCGAGGATAAAATCGAAGCGGCCGGCGTTCTCGATGAAGATGTCTTCATCATTGGTGGCGATGAAGTCGTCGGCGCCGAGCTTGAGTGCGTCCGGGCGCTTGCCCGGCGAGTGGCTGAGCACGGTGACGTGGGCACCGAGAGCGTGACCGAACTTCACGCCCATATGGCCCAAGCCGCGAAGTCCGACCGCGGCAAGCCTGTCGCCGGCTTCTAGCCCGAAATGCTTGAGCGGCGAGTTGGTAGTGATGCCGGCGCAAAGCAAGGGCGCCGAGCGCTCAAGCGGAATGCCTTTGGGGATCCTGAGCACGTAGTTCTCGTCGACGGTGATGCGGGTGGAATAACCGCCGTAGGTGGGCGTCTTCGCGTCGCGCTCATAGCCGTTATAGGTCAGCGTCATCCCGCCCTCGCAAAACTGCTCCTCGCCGGCGCGGCAGGCCTCGCAGGTGCGGTCGGAATCGACAAGACAGCCGACACCGACAATGTCGCCCTTCTTCCACTTCTTCACATGGGTTCCTACTTCGATGACCTTGCCGATAATCTCGTGGCCAGGGACCATGGGGAAGATCGATCCGCCCCATTCATCGCGCGCCTGGTGAATGTCGGAGTGGCAGACACCGCAATAGAGAATGTCGAGCAGCACATCGTGGGGGCGTGGGGTGCGGCGCTCGATGGAAAAGGGCGCAAGCGGCGAGGGTCGCCGACTTGGCCGCATAGGCCGGGGTTTTCAGCGTGGCTTCGGACTGGACGACCGTATCCATGACAACTCCTTCAATTTTGGAAATGCGACTAGGGGAAACAACACTCAAATTGGTCTCGCGTTCGAAATTATTCAGCCCCTCATGTGAAATCACGCGGTCACACCCTCGACGTGCTGTCACAAATTTCGGTCAAAATCCGTCGCCGCGCATGTGGAAATTGGCGAAAAAAGAATGCCTGCGGCGCATGATTGGCGGCATTATGTGCGCCGAATCGAGTCCCCCGCACGGGGGCGCGATTTAGACAATCAACGGCCTGGCAACCCGATTTCCAAGGGATGGCAATCATGGCAACCGCGGCATCCGGGAAAGTGAGTGCACCCACAGTAGAGCAAGCGCGTTACGACGCGTTGAGCGAGATTCTCGCGGAAAGTTGGTGGCTGGTCGGCTTGCGCGGCATTCTCGGCATCATCTTCGGCCTGATCTGCCTGCTGAACCCCACCCTCGCGGTGCAGGTGTTCGTTATTCTCTTTGCGGCCTACATGCTAGTCGACGGTGTGTTTGCCATCTTCTCCGGCGTCAAGGCTGCCCGCAATGGCGAGCGCTGGGGCCTCCTCATCCTTGAAGGCGTCGTCGATCTCGCCGCAGGCGCCGTAGCCGTTCTGTGGCCGGCGATTACCCTCGTGGCGTTGGTCTGGGTGATCGCCGTCTGGGCGATTGTATCGGGCGCGCTGATGCTCGGCGCGGCGTTCGGCCTCAATCTCGATCACGGCCGCTGGTGGCTTGCGCTTGGTGGCATCGCCTCGATCGTCTTCGGCATCTTGCTGGTTATCGAGCCCCTGATCGGTGCCGTGGTGCTAACCATGTGGATCGGGGCCTACGCCATCGTGTTCGGCGTCGTCCTGCTCGTGCTCGGCTTCCAGCTCCATTCACGGCGTGAAGAGCACAAGCGCAAGGCTCCCCCTGCCACCGCCGCCGCCGCGAAGAAAGCCTGATAACGCAAGACAGGGCGTGCCTTGGGCGAGAGCCGCGCCGGCGCGACGAGGAAGTGGCGGCCCTCAAGCTTGGGCTCGACCTCGGCATGACGCTGATCGATACCGCCGAGATGTATGGCGACGGAGAGGCGGAGAGGATCGCGGCAGAAGCCATCCAAGGCCACCGCGACGACGTGTTCATCGTCAGCAAGGTGATGCCGGAGAATTCCTCGCGCGCCGGCACCATCGCCGCCTGTGAGCGGAGTCTGAACCGCCTCGGCATCGAGCGCCTCGACTTTTATCTCTTGCATTGGCATTGGCCCGGACGCAATCCGCTGAAAGAGACCCTCGCCGGGTTTCAGACGCTCATGCGCGAGGGCCTGATCGAGGCCTGGGACGTCAGCTTCGATGTTGGCGATATGGAGGAGCTCGCGGCGCTCCCGGGCGGGGACGCCGTCGCCAGCAACCAGGTGCTTTACAATCTCGCGCGGCGCGGCATCGAAGCCGATCTCCTCCCCTAGTGCCGGGCGCGGAGCATTCCCATCATGGCCTATTCACCTGTCGAGCAGGGACGCATCTTGCGCGACCACACATTTGCGCGCGTCGCTTCACGCCATGGCGCAACCCCGGCGCAGGTGGCGCTTGCTGGCTACTCAGGCAAAAGGACCTCATGGTGATCCCCAAGCCACGAGCCTTGCCCATTTGCGCGAGAACCGCGCGGCGCTCGATGTGATGCTGACTGAAGCCGATCTCGCTGAGCTCGCCGCCGCCTTCCCGCAGCCACGTGGCGCCCGCTCGAAATGCTGTGAGGGACGCCCGGCCAGCTCCCCCACTGTCATCATGGCGTCATGCAATTTCGCTGTTGAGTGCGACAAGCGCCAAGCGCGCTGTGAGTCGCGGAAACGCCAACGATGATGCCGGTCGCCTTGTCCTGGACGCCCTGGATCTTTCTTTCCATCGCCATCCTGTTCGAGGTGGCCGGCATCACCTCGATGAAGCTGTCGCGCGGCTTCGCCGAGATGTGGCCTTCG
>DASZGQ010000074.1:0-17887 GCA_035938735.1 Methyloceanibacter sp. | reverse complement strand
CGCCGCTCTGCGCGGCCTGGGCGTTGACAATGCCTTGATCGAGATCGACAGCGCCGAAGTTCCGATCATGGATGGCAGTTCCGCGCCATTCGTCGAGGCCATCGATGAGGTGGGGCTCGTCGAGCTCGATACTCCCCGCCGCTATCTGAAGGTGTTGAAGACCGTGAGCGTTGAGGATGCCGGCGCGTCTGGCGAACTCACCCCGCATAACGGTTTTCATCTCAACGTCGAAATCGACTTCGACTGCGCCATGATCGGCCGTCAAAGAATCGAGATGGATGTCAATCCCGGTTCTTTCCGCCGCGAGCTTTCCCGCGCCCGCACCTTCGGCTTCATGAAGGATGTGGAGCGCCTGTGGGCTGCCGGTCTCGCCCTCGGCGCCTCGCTCGAGAACACCGTCGCCATCGGCGACGACCGCATCATCAACCGCGAAGGTCTCCGCTACTCTGATGAGTTCGTGCGCCACAAGGCGCTCGATGCGGTCGGCGATCTCGCGCTTGCCGGTGCGCCGATCCTCGGCGCCTATCGGTCCCGTCGCGGTGGCCATCGCCTTAACAGCCTGGTGCTCAAGGCGCTGTTCGCCGACGCCGACGCTTGGGCGCTCGTCGAAGCTCCGCGGCCGTTCCGCAAGGTTCGCCACGCCGAGCTCAGCCACCGCTTGGCGGCAGCAAATTTCGCGGCCGAGCGAAGCTAAGGACCGGGCCACATCTCATTGATTGCCGTCGTTTCGTGCGACCCTGGTCGCCGCCGCCGCGCGCTCGCGCGAGCGACGTGCGGTGCGGACCCTTCAATTGGCTAGGCATGAGCAAAAAAACACCATAATCAGCGGGTTGGCTACTACTCGTTGCGCGAGCGCGTAGTTTTTCAGGGGGAAGCCTGCCGGCTGGCCCGGAAACTTGCGCAAAACCAAGGGGCGAGAGGCGAGTTTCGGGTTCCACCCGGACGCAAAGCACTCTAGCCTAGTCGTGGTTCGGCGGGGCCGTTTCGCCGCTCTGAGTCATGCACCGCAAGATGGGGGCGGGTGTCTTGAGGATCACGAGAACAGTCTGGCGGATGACGCCGCGAGGCTTTGGCCGGTCGCGCCCGGCTTTCACCTGCACCGCGCTGATTCTTGCCACCATGCTGGTGTCTGGCTGCGGCTCCTGGTTCGGCAAGAAGAAGGACGTGGACGACAACGTCGCCGCGCCAGATGTGATCTACGGCAAGGCCGATACGCTTCTCGACAAGCAGAGCTATGAAGAAGCGGCCAAGCAATATGAAGAGGTCGATGTCAATCACCCCTATTCGCAAGAAGCACGACGAGCGATCGTGATGTCAGCATATGCGTATTACAAGGCCGGAAAATACGACGACGCGGTCTCCGCCGCCGATCGCTATCTCACCTTGCACCCCGGCACGCCAGAGTCGGACCTCGCGCAAAACATCATCGGCATGAGCTATTACGTCCAGGTGCTCGATCCGAAACGCGACCAGACCAACGCCCGCAAGTCGTTGCAGGCGTATCAGACGCTGCTGCAGCGTTATCCAGATTCCCGCTATGCCGCCGAAGCACAGAATCGCGCGCGGATCTTACGTGATCTGCTGGCGGCGAGCGAGATGACGGTTGGCCGCTATTATCTACGCCACAACAACTTTCTCGCGGCGATCAATCGCTTCAAAATCGTGGTGACCGACTACCAAACCACCGCGCAGGTCGAAGAAGCCTTGGGCCGATTGACCGAGGCCTATATGGCGTTGGGCATCATACCGGAGGCGCAGACTGCGGCCGCCGTGCTGGGCTACAACTATCCGGACAGCAGATGGTACCGCGCGTCCTTCGCCCTCTTGCAAAAGTACGGCACCAGACCGCAAATGAACGAAGGGTCGTGGATCACCAAGACCTGGAAGGGCGACGGCAAGCCCGCCTGACGCGCGCACCATGCTATCCGCTTTGTCGATCCGCGACATCGTTCTGATCGACAAGCTCGATCTCAAATTCGGTCAAGGACTTTGCGTGCTGACCGGCGAGACCGGCGCCGGAAAATCGATCCTGCTTGACGCCTTCACCCTTGCCATCGGCGGCCGTGGCGACGCATCGCTGGTGCGGCGCGGCGCGAGCCAGGGCCAGGTGACCGCGACCTTCGAGCCAGCCCCCAGTCATCCCGTGCTGCAGCTTCTTGCCGTCAATGGCCTTGAGGCCGATGGCACTCTGATCCTGCGGCGCATTCAATCCGCTGACGGCCGCACCCGCGCCTTCATCAACGACGTCGCCGTCGGCGTGCAGCTCTTGCGCGAGGTGGGCCAGGCGCTGGTCGAGATCCACGGTCAGCATGACGACCGGGCGCTTATCGATCCGAGCGGCCATCGCGACCTCGTCGATGCCTTTGGCGGCCTCTCCGGCGAGGCAGACGCTGTCGCCACGGCCTGGGCGGCCTGGAGGTCCACCGAGGACGAGCGGGCCCGTCACGCTGGCGAAATCGCTGCCATCCGCGCCAACGCCGACTATGTCAGCCATGCGCTGGACGAGCTCGTGGTCCTCAATCCGCAAGCTGGTGAAGAGGAAGCTCTTGCCTCCCGCCGGCAGCTGATGATGCATGCCGAGAAAATCGCCGGCGAGCTGAACGAGGCGCTCGATGCCCTGCAAGGGGAGGGGACGAGCGCGGCGCGCCTTTCCGCGGCGCTTCGCCGTATCGAACGTCAGACCGGCACCGGCGGCGCCTTGCTTGCCTCAGTGGCTGAGGCGCTTGAGCGCGTGCTCAGCGAGACCGACGCCGCGCGCGGCAAGATCGAGGAGGCGTTGGCGGCGACCGCCTTCGAGCCGGGCGAGCTCGAACGTGCCGAGGAGCGCCTCTTCGCGCTCCGCGCGATTGCCCGCAAGCACCGAGTGGGCGTGGACGATCTTCCGGCGCTCGTTACGCGCCTCGAGGCAGAGCTTGCCGCGCTTGACCAAGGCGAGACGCGGCTCGAGGAACTTGCTACCGCCGCCAAAGCAGCGTACGAGGCTTACGCGAGCGCGGCCTTGCGCTTGAGCGAAGCCCGCAAGGGCGCGGCAGAGCGGCTCGATGCCGAAGTCGCAAGCGAGCTTGCGCCGCTGAAACTCGACAAGGCGTGGCTCTTCACCAAGGTCGAAACGTCAAGCATTGATGAGGGCGGGCCCCACGGGCTCGACCGCGTGTCCTTTTCAGTGTGCACCAACCCGGGAACCGAACCGGGACCTTTGATGAAGGTTGCCTCAGGCGGCGAGCTTGCCCGCGTGATTCTCGCGATGAAGGTGGTGCTTGCGGCCCGCGGCTCGGCGCCGACGCTCGTGTTCGATGAGGTCGATGCTGGCGTGGGGGGCGCGACCGCCGCCGCCGTCGGCGAGCGCCTGGCGCGGCTCGGCGCCAAGGTGCAGGTGCTGGCGGTCACTCACGCGCCACAGGTGGCGGCGCTTGCCAATGAGCATATGCTGATCGCCAAGGAGGCCGTGCATGGGCCGGAAGGCGAGACCATGGCGACACGCGTGCTGGTGCTCGACGGCGAGCGCCGGCGCGAAGAAATCGCCCGCATGCTCGCCGGCCAGACCATCACCGACGAGGCCCGTGCTGCGGCCGAGCGGCTGATGAGCAGGTCTGCATGAGCAAGGCTAAGAGCAAGGGCAAATCAGCCGCGCCGTCCGGCACAACGCCCGTCGACAAATTGAGCGAGGACGAAGCTGCCGCCGAGCTTAATCGCCTCGCCGGCGAGATCGCCCATCACGACGAACTCTATTACCGGGAGGATCAGCCAGACATCTCCGACGCCGACTACGACGCGCTGCGCACGCGCAATGCGGCGATCGAGGCCCGCTTTCCTCATCTCCTCCGCGAGGACAGCCCGTCGGCGCGCGTCGGCGCGGCCCCGGTCGAGGCGTTTGGCAAGGTCATGCATCGCGTGCCGATGCTCTCCCTCGGCAATGTGTTCGACGACGCGGGCGTGCACGATTTCCTGGAGCGCGTCCGGCGATTTCTCGGCCTGGAGACCGTGGAGGGATTGGCCTTCACCACCGAGCCCAAGATCGACGGACTGTCCATCACCCTGCGCTATGAAAAGGGCAGGCTGGTGCAAGGCGCCACCCGCGGCGACGGCTATCAAGGCGAGAACTTCACGGCCAATGTCCGCAGCATCGCCGACATCCCAAAGGCGATAAGAGCCAAGAGCTTCCCCGATCCCTTCGAGGTGCGCGGCGAAATCTATATGAGCCGTGCGGCCTTCCAGCGCCTCAACGAGGGACAAGCGGAACGTGGCGAGCGGACCTTCGCCAATCCCCGCAACGCGTCCGCCGGATCCTTGCGCCAGCTCGATCCAGCCATCACCGCCTCGCGCCCTTTGCAGTTCTTCGCCTATGGCTGGGGCGAGGCGCCCGAGCTTCCGGCCGACACGCAATGGGGCGTCTATCGGGCGATGGCGGATTGGGGCTTCCCGCTCAATCCGCTGGCCAAGCTGACCAGAAGCGTCGAGGAAATGCTCGACACCTATCGCGACATCGAAAGCGGGCGCGCCGGTCTCGACTATGACATCGACGGCGTCGTCTATAAGCTCGATCGCCTCGACCTCCAGCAGCGGCTGGGGTTTGTGTCGCGTTCGCCGCGCTACGCCGTCGCCCACAAATTTCCCGCCGAGAAGGCGACCACCGTGTTACGCGACATCGAGATCCAGGTGGGACGCACCGGGGCGCTCACGCCGGTGGCCAAGCTCGAGCCGGTCACTGTCGGCGGCGTTGTGGTGCAAAACGCCACCCTGCACAACGAGGACGAGATCGCACGGAAGGACGTGCGCATCGGGGACACGGTGATCGTCCAGCGCGCCGGCGACGTGATCCCGCAGATTCTCGGAGTGGTTGAAGCAAAGCGGTCTAAGGGCGCGAAACGATTCAGTTTTCCAACTGTCTGTCCAGCCTGCGGCAGCTACGCCGTGCGCGAGGTCAATCCGGTCACCGGCAAGGAGGATGCGGTGAGGCGGTGCACCGGCGGGCTCATCTGTCCGGCGCAGCGGGTCGAGCGACTCAAGCATTTCGTGTCGCGCAACGCCTTCGATATCGAGGGGCTCGGCGAGAAGCACATCAAGGCCTTCTACGATGACGGGCTGATTCAATCGCCGCAGGACATCTTCACCCTTGCCGAGCGCGACCGGCGCTCCACAACAAAGCTCGAAGCGCGAGAAGGGTGGGGGGAAACGTCGGCGGCGAAGCTCTTCGCCGCCATCGAGGCGCGCCGCAAAGTTAAACTCGACCGTTTCATCTATGCGCTTGGCATTCCCCACGTCGGCGAGATCACCGGACGGTTGCTCGCGCGCGCTTACGGTAGCGTCGAGGCGTTTCGCGACGCGATGCTCGCTGCTGCCCGCGACCGCGCCGGCGAGGCCTATGGTGAGCTCGACAATATCGAGGGCATCGGTCCGACTGTGGCGGAAGCGATCGCCGACTTCTTCGCCGAGCCGCACAACATCGCTGTGGTTCACGAGCTGTTGCAACAGGTTCGGCCAGAGCCGCTCGAGGCCATCGACCATGCTTCGCCAATCTCGGGCAAGACGGTGGTGTTCACCGGGACCCTGGAGAAGATGACTCGCTCCGAAGCCAAGGCGCGGGCTGAACGCCTCGGCGCCAAGGTGGCTGGCTCCGTATCCAAGAAGATCGACTATGTGGTGGGGGGACCCGGCGCCGGCTCAAAGCTGAAAGATGCCGAGCGCCTGGGGCTGAAAGTGCTGAGCGAGGATGAGTGGTTGGTTCTGATCAAGCAGTGACGTCAAGCGACGTGCTTGAGCCACGTCCGGCGGGCGTGCACCTCGACCCAGGCCACCGCCTCGCGCACATCGCAATCGCCGCCGCAGGATGGGCAGGCAAATTGCGGCTTCCGCTTCACTTCCCCAAGCGTCGAATGAACCTCGTACCCGCAAGACGGGCATCTCGACTTGGTGGCCACTTGGGCGAGGGCCTGTGCGATCGTCTTTGCCATTCAGCCACAATAGACTGATTCGGCCACGCTGATGAACCCCTACCCATAGCGCAGCTTCATTGCCACGATGGCGAACGTAAGCCCGAGCGTGATGGCGTTAGAGATCATGATCGGCCAGTTATGGATCAGCACGCCGAACAGGAGCCAAAGCGCGACGCCGCTCGCAAACGCCACATACATGACCAGCGAGATGGCCTTGGTCTCCTTGTGGCGGATGATGTACAGCGCCTGGGGCACGAAGGCTCCGGTGGTCAAGATCGCGGCGAGCGCTGAGACCCAGATTTCCATGACATCCCCTTAATGCGCCAGCGCCGCACCGGTCTCTGGTGTTCGCTAGCGGCTCTTTGGCGGTATGTTGCGAACCGTCTCGACGAATCTGGCCACCTCCTGGCGATCCCAAGCAAGATGGATGCGTTCGGTCCATGCTGGCCGCTTACCGAGGCTAAGACCTTCGCGCCTCTCGGTCACAGGCCGAATCGGGCGCGGGCTGAATCCTCCACCGCAATTCGGACAGACGTTGAACAGGATGCTGTCCACACAATTGGCGCAAAAAGTGCACTCGTAAGTGCATATCCGCGCGTCCGTTGCTTGCGGTGGAAGGTCCTTGCCACAGTACTCGCAGTTTGGGCTGAGTTGCAGCATTGAGGAAATCTCCTGGACGCGATTTGGTTCTGTCAAAAAGTGAAATCGGGAGCGGCTTACGCAAGGTCAGCGGATCGGCGCCGTGGCCTCGCGCAGCCACGAGCGGTCGGCGCCCTTGAGCAGTGGCTCGATCTTGCGCCTGACCTCGGCGTGATAGGCATTGAGCCAGGCAAGCTCGTCGAGAGTAAGGAGGCCTGGGTCGATCAGCCGGCGGTCGAAGGGGACAAGGGTCAGCGTCTCAAAGCCCAGCATCTCGCGCGTGCCCCCTTTGATGGGTGCCGGCGGTGTCACCAGCACGAGATTTTCCAGCCTGATACCGTATTCGCCTTCACGATAAAGTCCCGGCTCGTTGGACAGGATCATGCCGGGCTGTAGCTCGACGGTGCCGTGCCGCGAGATGCGCTGCGGCGGCTCATGCACTGAGAGGTAACTGCCCACTCCGTGGCCCGTCCCGTGGTCGAAATCGAGCCCGGCCTCCCATAGCGGCCGGCGCGCGAACGGGTCGATGTCCTGGCCGCGCGTGCCTTTCGGGAATCGCGCCGAGGCAATGGCGATATGCGCCTTCAGCAAGAGCGTGTAGTGCCGCCGCATCGTGGTGGTCGCCGCGCCGATGGCGATGGTCCGGGTGATATCGGTGGTGCCGTCGGCATATTGGCCGCCGGAATCGACGAGATAGAGCGAGCGGGGCTTGAGCTTCAGATTGCTCGCGGTAGTCGGCCGGTAATGCACCACCGCGCCATGCATGCCTGAGGCGGAGATGCTGTCGAAGCTGATGTCCTTGAGCTCGCCCGTCTCGCGCCGGAACTCTTCGAGCTTCATCGCTGCGATGATCTCGTCAACGCGCCCTGAGGGGGAATGCTCGTCGAGCCAAGCGAGGAAGCTGACCAGCGCTACGCCGTCGCGAAGATGCGCCGCGCGGGCGCCTTTGATCTCGGCCGCGTTCTTGATGGCCTTGGGTAGGATGCACGGGTCTTCGCCGGCGACGGTCTTCGCGCCGGAAGCTTCGAGCACTTGCTTGAAGCGCACGGGCGTCGTTTCGGGATCGAGGCGGACGCGCGCGCCCTTTTGGCCAAGGGCGTTTAGACTTACGTCGAGCGCATCCGGGGCAAGAAGCTCGACAACATCCTTGAGATGACCGCGCACATTGTTGCCCACCTTGGCGCAATCGATAAATAGCGAGGGCTTGCCTCGCGCCGGCACCAAGGCAAAGGCGAGCGCGAGCGGTGAGTGGTTGATGTCGGCGCCGCGGATGTTGAACAGCCAGGCGATGGAATCGAGCAGGGTGATGAGCACCGCGTCGGCCTTTTCCCGCTTTAGGATTTCCTGCACCTCGGTGATTTTCTCCGCGGCGCTACGCCCGGCAAATTCGAGTCCATGGGCGATGACCGGCGCGGTAGAGGGGGCAGGGCGATCCTGCCAAAGGAGGTCAATCGGATTGGTCGCCTGCGGCTCGAGCCTAATGCCGGCCTTGCCCAGACTCTCCGTCAGGCGCTCGATCTCCTTGATGGTGTGCAGGCTCGGGTCGTAGCCAACGGTGCCACCCTTCGGAAGTTTTGCGGTGAGCCATTTGGAGGCCTTGGCCTCAGGCGTCTGCAGCACCTCGATTAACGATGTGTCAGTCTGCGCCTGCGCCTGCAGGGTGTAGCGGCCATCCACGAACAACGCCGCGGCGTTCTCCAGCACGATGGCCGCGCCCGCCGAGCCGGTGAAGCCGGTGAGCCAGCGTAGCCGCTCGGCGGATGGCGGCAGAAACTCATCTTGGTGTTCGTCGCTATGGGGGACGAGAAAGCCCTTGAGTTTTCGCGATTTGAGCTCCCGCCTGAGCGCCCTTAAGCGCTCCGGCACCACTTCGGGCGTGCTGACCTCGTCGAAGCTTTGAAACATGGTCCCGCCTTGTAAGGCCGGGCCCACTCGCAATCAATCGGCAGGCGCCCATCGCGTGCTGCCACGCCGAAGCAGCAACGTCGTCCATCCATCGAGAAGGATTCGCGAAAGCCTGAAGCCGTGGGAGCGGAATCGCGCTTCGACCTGCCGCGCCGGGTCTCGAGAATGCCGAGAGAACGCACAGTCCGCCCGGCCGAAGGACCAGGCAAAGGCGGGAGCAAGGTCGAGCAGGGGCAAGAGCAGCAAATTGGCGAAAAGGAGATCGGCCTGAGGCGAGACCCTCGGCCTGCACCACGCTGACGCGCGCCTGCACGCCATTCTTCCTCGCATTGTCGGCGGCGACGGCGACGGCAACAGGATCCATATCGCTCGCGACGACGCTTCCGTTGAGCGCCCTGGCCGCGGCAATGGCGAGGATGCCGGTGCCGGTGCCGACATCAAGCACGCAGTGCGGACGCCTCCGTTTGAGCAGCCGGTCGAGAGCGATGAGGCAGCCTCGCGTCATGGGCGGCGCCGAAGGCAAGGCCTGCGTCAATCTCAAGCGTGAAACGACCGGCCGGCACCTTGCCTCGGTCGTGAGCGCCATGCGCGAGGAAATGGCCTGCGCGTACCGGGCCGCGCAAGCGTTCGGCCTCTGCCACCCAATTCTTGTCGGGAAGCGGCTCGATCCTAAGCCCGGCAAGGTCCTCTTTGCTAGCCGCGCCCTCGATCAATTCGATCAGCCGCTCCCGGTCCGGCTGCGTAATGCGCCGACACCTCCACGCGATGTTCGCCACGCTCGAACAGCATCAAGGCAACGGTAGCTAGACCATCCGCTGCTTCGAGACAGGCGGCGATCTCCTCCGCGTTGTGGGCCGAAGTCTCGATGGTGGCGACATAAGTGACTGGCTCGGTCGTTGTGCGTGCCGACATGGCGCGGGCTGGCTAGCTCCGCTCGACGAAGCTATCCACGACCTTCTTGCGGCCGGCCTTGTCGAAATCCACGGTGAGCTTGTTGCCGTCGACTTGCGCGATCCGGCCATAGCCAAATTTCTGGTGGAACACGCGCATGCCTACCGAAAGCCCGGCGCCCTCCACGGTGCTTGCCGCAACGAGAGTGCCGTCAATGGTGATGGGCTCCCGCGCCCGTGGGCTCGAGGGCGTGCTTCCCGGTGGGCGGTTCCGCTGCGCCCGCTGCCAGCCCGGTGTCTCGTAGAATCCGCTCGCGAACAGATTCTCCGCCGAGTCGAAGCGGCTCTGCCCGTAGCTGCCGTGGAAGCGGCGGTCCTCGGCCACCTCAACATGGGCAACTGGCAACTCGTCGATGAAGCGGGACGGAATCGCCTGCTGCCACATGCCGTGGGTGCGGCGGTTCTGGGCAAAGGTGATTTTGGCACGCAGCCTCGCCCTGGTGAGCCCCACATGCGCGAGCCTGCGCTCTTCTTCCAGGCCCGAGCGTCCCGACTCATCCAGGCTCCGTTGATGCGGCAAGAGCCCTTCGTCCCAGCCGGGCAGGAACACCACATCGAATTCCAGGCCCTTGGCGCTGTGCAACGTCATCAGATTGACGCGCTCGGTGGCTTCCTCGGCCTCCGCATCCATCACCAGGCTGACATGCTCGAGGAAGCCGGCCAGCGTGTCGAACTCCTCCATGAAGCGAATCAGCTCTTTCAAGTTTTCGAGCTTCGACTGTGCTTGCGGCGATTTCTCGGCCTGCCACATGGAAGTGTAGCCAGACTCATCGAGGATTAGCTCGGCAAGCTCGGTATGGCGCATGGTCTCGAGCAGCGAGCGCCAGCGGTCGAAGGCGGCAATGAGGTCGGCAAGGGCTTTCCGCGACTTTGGCTTCAGCTCCTCGGTCTCGACGATCAGCCGTGCCGCCTGCATCAGCGGCACGTTTTGCGCCCGCGCGACCTGATGCAGCGATTTCAAGCTCGATTCGCCCAAGCCCCGCCGCGGCACATTGACGATGCGCTCGAACTTCAGGTCGTTGGCGGGATTGAGCGTCACGTCGAAATAGGCGGTGGCGTCCTTGATTTCCTGGCGCTCGTAGAAGCGCGGTCCGCCCACCACGCGGTAGGGGAGGCCAAGGGTGATGAAGCGATCTTCGAAGGCGCGCATCTGAAAACTCGCCCGGACGAGGATGGCGATTTCGCTCAAACGTTGTCCCTGACGCTGAAACTGCCCGATGTCCTCGCCAATGACGCGGGCTTCTTCGTCATCGTCCCAGCAGCCTTGCACCTCGACCTTCTCGCCGGCGCTGCCGTCGGTGCGGAGTGTCTTGCCGAGACGTCCCTGATTGTGCGCGATGAGGCCGGAGGCGGCGCCGAGGATATTGGCGGTAGAGCGATAATTGCGCTCGAGCCTGATGATCTTGGCACCCGGAAAATCAGTCTCGAAGCGGAGGATATTGTCGACCTCGGCGCCCCGCCAGCCATAGATCGATTGGTCGTCGTCGCCGACGCAGCAGATATTGCGGCTCCCCTGCGCCAGCAGCCTGAGCCACAAATATTGAGCGACGTTGGTGTCCTGATATTCGTCGACGAGCATGAACTGGAAGCGCTGCTGATATTTCGCAAGCACGTCGGGGTGCTCCTGGAACAACCTCAGATTCTCAAGCAGCAAATCACCGAAATCCGCCGCGTTCAGTTCCTTTAGCCGCTGTTGATAGAGCGCATAAAGGTCGCGGCCGTTGCCGTTGGCGAAGGCGAAGGATTCGCCCTCCGGCACGCGCTTTGCCGTGAGCCCGCGGTTCTTCCAGCCGTCGATCATGGCGGCAAGCATGCGGGCGGGCCACCGCTTCTCGTCGATATTCTCGGCCTCGAGCAGCTGCTTGAGCAGCCTGATCTGATCGTCGGTATCAAGCACCGTGAAGGAGGGCTTGAGATCGACGAGCTCGGCGTGCCGGCGCAGGATCTTGACCCCGATGGCGTGGAAGGTGCCGAGCCACGGCATGCCTTCCACCACGCCGCCGATCAGCTCGCCGACACGGGCCTTCATTTCGCGCGCGGCCTTGTTGGTGAAAGTTACGGCGAGGATCTGTGAGGGCCTAGCGCGGGCCAAGCTCAAAATATGGGCAATGCGCGTGGTGAGCACCCGCGTCTTGCCGGTTCCGGCGCCGGCAAGCACGAGTAGAGGGCCTTCCAGCGTCTCAACCGCCTCGCGCTGCTCAGGGTTGAGAGCATCGAGATAGCGCATGGGTTTGAGGCCCATGGCCCGCATGGAGATGGGAAGCTGCTCCATCTCGGGCGAAGGCGGCTCGGCCTCGGCGGCATTCAAACGAATCGTAGACATTACCTGCAAACTATACATCGGGCCTGAGCGAAAAAGGGCAAGAGCTTGCGGCGAGCCGAAGTGTGGCTTTGCTGCATCGCCGGTCGATTCGCCACAGTGGGTTGTCGACAAGCTGGGTTGCCAGCGCCGTGCCGGACTGGCAAAACAGGCGTTATCGCGGGGCCTAATCCATCATTGGGGGAAAGATATGCGTCGAGCGGCGAAGATTGTTGTGCTTGGCATCCTTGTATTTGCGATTTTGGGGCACCAGCCTGCCGTAGCGGGGTGTCAGCTCATCTCGGCTACCCATAGCGCCGACACCAAAGGCGAGGCTTTGAAGATGTCGCAGGCGCTTGCAGCGGAGAGCGCTAACGACCTGCGTCGCTCCAAGGGCTGGAGATCGATCAGCATGAGCGCCTACAAGGTGAAGCCCGATCCATTCTGGAAGACCGTGCGGCCGGTGGTGCCCAAAGATGTAATCTACGGGACTTTCGTCACGCCGAAGACCTACACGACCTGCTTTACCGGCGTGGTGGTGCCTTACGTGTGCACGTCAGGTTCGAAGGTCTGCGGCAACTAGGCTCGTAACGCCTGGAACTTAGGCCCATCCATTAGGATTGCTGACCGGCGGCGCGGAGTCTCTCCGCGTCGCAAGTCCGTTTGCGCCTCACACTTGCTACAACAGATGGTAAGCTCGCCTAAAGATGATTGGCGCCGAAGCTGGGTCTGGGTCATGAGCATCGTGAATTTTCCGCAATACACATTGCGCGAGCGCGTCGCGGACGGCTGCATTCACGCGGTCGGCGTCACCGCGAGCGTGGTGGCGCTTACCGTGCTGCTGATCATGGGCGTTCAGGCGCAAGCCACGCTTTGGATCGTCAGCCTCTCCATCTATGGCCTCGCCCTTGTCGCCATGTTCGTCTGCTCGGCGGGCTATAACCTCATGGTGCGACCGAAGGTGAAGGCGGTGTTTCGCCGTCTCGACCATGCCGCCATCTTCCTCATGATCGCCGGCACCTACACGCCGTTCGCGCTGATGAAGATGGATGCCGAGTGGGGCTACGCTCTGCTCGCCGTGGTGTGGACCATGGCGGCCATTGGCATCGCCATCAAGCTGCTTGCCCCGCGCTATCTCGAAGGCGTCACCACCGCGCTTTATCTCGTGCAGGGCTGGGCGGTGATTGTGGCCTGGCATCCTTTGGTGTCGGCTGTGCCGGAGCGCGTGGCGTTCCTGCTGATGCTCGGCGGCGTGCTCTACACCATCGGTGTGGTGTTCCATCTCTGGGAGCGGCTGCCGTTCCAAAATGCCATCTGGCACAGTTTCGTGCTGGTCGCGGCGAGCGTTCACTTTGCCGCCGTCGTCGACATCGTCGGCTCCTGAGCCGCGCCCCCCAACCTTCGCCTTCAAGGCTTCACTTTTCGTGAATCGCAGGGGTGGTAGAGTGCCGCCATGAGCATTTTCATGGCAAATACTGGCGAGCGACCTTCGGCTGAGACAAAACGGACCCTGCTTGCGAGACTTGCGGCGCGGTTCGGCAATCGCTTCTCGACCCGCACGGCTCTCCGCGCGCAGCACGCCAACAGGCTCACCTGGATCACATGCGAGCCTCCCGACGCGGTGGTGTTCGCCGAGAGTACACCGGAGGTGGTTGACGTGGTGAGGCTGTGCGCGGAGGCGCGCGTGCCGGTAATTCCTTTCGGCACCGGCACCTCGCTCGAAGGCCAGGTCAACGCGCCGCTGGGCGGCGTTTCGCTCGATCTCGCGCGCATGAACCGCATCCTCGCCGTGCATGAAGAGGATCTCGATTGCGTGGTCGAGCCAGGCGTGACGCGCAAGGCGCTCAACGGCCATTTGCGCGACTTAGGTCTGTTCTTCCCCATTGATCCTGGCGCCGATGCAAGCCTTGGGGGCATGGCGGCGACCCGCGCCTCCGGCACCAATGCCGTGCGCTACGGCACTATGCGCGACAATGTGTTGAGCTTGACCGCGGTGATGGCCGACGGCGCGGTGCCCAAGACCGGCAACCGCGCGCGGAAATCGGCAAGCGGCTATGACCTCACCCGTTTGCTCATCGGCTCGGAGGGAACGCTCGGCATCATCACCGAGCTTACCTTGAAGCTGCACGGCATCCCCGAGACGATCCTCTCCGCGGTCTGTCCCTTCGCCACCATTGAAGGCGCCTGTAACGCCATCATCGCCGCCATGCAGATGGGGCTGCCGCTCGCGCGCATCGAGCTTGCCGACGAGGTGCAGATCAGGGCCTGCAATGCTTATTCGCATCTGACGCTTCGCGAGCAGCCGACGCTGTTTCTCGAATTTCACGGCCCCGCGGTGAGCACGCGCGAGCAGGTCGAAACCTTCGCCGAGATCGCTCAAGGCGAAGGAGGAGGGGACTTCCGCTGGGCAGAGCGTCCCGAGGAGCGGACCAAGCTCTGGCAGGCCCGCCATGACGCCTATTGGGCGGCGCGTGGGCTTCGGCCAGGCGCCGATGCCGTGACCACCGATGTCTGCGTGCCGATCTCCGCGCTTGCCGCCTGCGTCGGCGAAACCCACGCCGACATCGAGCGCTCGGGCCTGCTTCGCCCCTATCGTCGGGCATGTGGGTGACGGAAATTTTCACGTCATGCCGCAGTTCACTGCTGGAAGCGCTCAGGAGCGGCGCGCGGTGCAGGGCTTCCTCGACCGGCTGGTCGACCGAGCGCTCCGCATGGACGGCACCTGCTCCGGCGAGCATGGCGTAGGCCAGGGTAAGATTCGTTATCTCGCCCAGGAGCATGGGGCCGGCGTCGAGGTGATGATTGCCATAAAAAAGGCGCTAGATCCGTTGAATATCCTTAATCCTGGTAAGATCTTTGCGTTACCATGACCGAACTTGCGGGCGCGGACTGGGCCGATTAGTCCCTGGCTTTGCCATACGCCCTCGCGAAAGCTCGCGATCGAGCCTAAGGCATAGACTCCCGTGAACTCGTTTCTGCTCGCCCTGACTGCAGTGCTGATTGTGGTGCTGAGCGCGCTCTTCGCGGCTCCGCTCTTCATTGACTGGAATGACTACCGGCCAGTCTTTGAAACCCAGGCGAGCAAGCTTTTCGGCCGTGACGTGAAGGTTGGCGGCAACGTGCATTTGGTGCTTTTGCCGGCGCCGGAGCTCCGCTTCGACACTGTGAAGGTGGCCGGCGAGCGGGGAAGTTTCGACCAACCGCTGCTTGAGGCGCGGTCGATAGAAGCCTGGCTCAATATCGGCGCGCTGATGCGGGGCGCCATCGAGGCGCGCAAGATCACGATCTCCGAGCCCGTGCTGCGGCTCGCACTTAGAGAGGACGGCACCGGCAATTGGAGCGATGTGGGGAGGGCCGGACAGGCTCTGCCCTTCGTTCCCAAGGAGGTGCTGCTCGACGAAGTGAGCGTCAGTGGCGGACGCATCGAGGTGACCCGTCCGGGAATTTCCCTGCTCGTCCTGGACGACGTGGACGGTGTCGGCAGCGCCGCGTCGCTGTCGGGTCCCTACAAGGTCTCCGCGACCTATAGTTTTGCCGGACGTCCGCAGGAGCTTCGCTTTTCCACCGGCGCGAGCGATGCCAACGGACTGTTCCGCCTCAAATCGGCGCTGCGCGATCGCAACACCACCATTCTGCTTGAAGGCGACGTGACCGGCTTCCGCGCCAAGCCGAGCTATGACGGCGCCGTCATCATGCGAATCGTTGCGAGCCTGCCAAATGGCACCGAGGCAGAGCCGCAAGCGCCGGCGCGGCAGGCGGCGGACACGCCGGCGGCAAACAGCGCGCCGCAACCAGGCGAACAAGTGCCCGACGCCGATGCGCATGCTTCCGCCTTCGAGCTGAAGGGCAAGCTGAGCGCCTCCCCGGACCATGCCGAGCTGCCAGCCTTCGAGATCGCCATTCATTCCAAAGGCCGCTCGCAGATGATGAAGGGCAAGCTCTCGCTCAATTTCGGCACTCGCGCCAAGGCGGAAGGCGAATTAACCGCGAGCTGGATTGACGTCGATGCCCTGCTTGCCGCGGCGGCGCCAGCGAACGCGGAAGCCCAGCCCTCCGCGGCGGTGGCCTTGAGCGCCGTTGCCGAAAAGGCGCTCGCGCAGGCTGCTTCCATCGAAGACGGCACGCTCTCGATCAACCTCGACCAGGCCAGCATCGGCGGCGATCTGGTCGGCGGCATTGATCTCGCCGTGGCAGCGAAGGACGGCGCTGTGAGCATCGACCACCTCAATGCCGAGCTTCCCGGTGAGAACCACGTCGAGGCTTCGGGGCGCCTCAGGCAGACCGGGAAAGGGCCTGTGTTCGAAGGCCCCATCAAGCTCGAAGGTTCCAAGCTCCGAACGCTAGCCCGGTGGGCCGCAGGCGACGGGGAGATGTCAGGCCAGGCCACGGTCGGCGCCTTCACGCTCTCCGCCAAGGCGGCAATCGGCGGCGGCGATCTCAAGCTTGAGGGGGCAAGCGGCGAGCTGAGCGGCACGAAGTTCAGCGGCGCGTTGCACTATCGCGGCGGCGAGCAGCGCATTGTCGATCTCACGGTGGATAGCGACCGCCTCGATCTGCACGAGGTGATGGGCGAGAGCACGGCGTGGCGGACTTGGCTGCCGGACTCTGATGCAAAACTGCCGAGCATTGCGCCAGCATCGGAGGAAACTCTGCTCGGCGCGCTCCGCGACGACGAGATTCATGCCACCATGCGCGTCGGCGAGCTTCTGCTTCCCAATATCCCGGCGGGGCGGTTGGACGCGAAGTTCAGCCTCGTCAAGGATACCCTCGACGTGGAGCGCCTCGACTTTGCCGCTCCTGGCGCCATCGCGCTCAACGGCAATGGCCGTATCGAGCACTTAAGCGACGCGCCGGCGGGCCAAGTCGATCTCTCTCTGCAAACCATGACCGCCGATGGGCTGAAAGTGACGAGCGAACTTCTCGGCCTCGGCGAAAGCGTGGCCAAGTCGAAGCAGCTTGCAAGCCTCGCACCGCTCGATCTGCATATGGGCCTTACCGCGGCGCGCGTGGACAACGCCACCAAGGCCTCGGTCGAGGTGAAGGGCAAGGCGGGCGGCACCAATGTCTCCATCCTCGCCAAGGCCACCGGCGATCCGGCCAAGCTTGCCGATGCTGCGATCGATATCGGCGGTAGCGTCGACGGCGACCATCCCCAGGCGCTTCTCGGCCTTCTGGTCCCTGGCCTTGCGCCTGACCGGCTTGCCATCGCGGGCGCCGACAGCGGCAAATTCACCCTGAAGGCGCAAGGGGTGCCGAATAGAGGCATCTCTGGGCGCGCTGAACTTTCAACCTCTGCCTTGCAGCTCGTCTTTGATGGCCAGGGCTCGTCCAAGCCGGAAGGCCTGGCCTTGGCCGGCCAGGCGTCGGCGAAGAGCGGCGATGCCGGTGCGGCGCTCGCGCTGCTCGGCCTTGGTGCTTCACCGAGCGCCGCCGGTGTGCCGCTCGACCTTCGCGCCGATGTGCTGAAGACCGTTTCAAGCATCGATCTCAAATCCATCTCGGGTGAGATCGCCGATGGTCCCGTACAGGGCAGCGCCCATATCGACCTAGTTGGCGAGCAACCCCGCTTCAGGGTCGCGGCGAAAGTGGTGTCGGCATCCTTGCCGTCGCTGCTGGGTTCGCTTGTCGCATGGCAGCGAACGCCCGCGACGGAAGTCTTGCTCGGCTCGCTCAATCAGAACGCCTCGGATGTTTGGCCCGCGCGCGGCTTCGCACTCGATCCGCTCGGCAAGGCCAACGGGGATATCAAGATCGAGGCGAAGACGCTGACGCTTGGCGCGCCGATCGAACTCGATGACGCCCTGCTGACCGCCCGCGTCGATCAACAGGGACTCTCCATCACTGACTTACAGGGGGATATGTTCGGCGGCTCGTTCGATGCGTCTGGAACCCTGGCGCCGAAAGGCACCGGAGCGCAATTGAAACTCCACGCTGAGCTTGCGACGGCCAGGCTAGACCAAGCCTCGCAAGCGCTCGCCGGACGCTTGCTCGCCAAAGGTCCATTCACTCTTGTCTTCGATCTCACCGGCGAAGGACTCAGCCCTCCAGGCCTCATTGCGGGGCTGAACGGCGGCGGCACGCTGTTTCTCGATCCCGGCGCCTTGCAAGCCCTGTCGCCGGAGCCGCTGAAGCGCGTGGCATTCGACGCCGGCCAGTCGAAG
>DASZGQ010000073.1:0-3212 GCA_035938735.1 Methyloceanibacter sp. | reverse complement strand
GCACCGTCAGTACCTTGGCGCGCATGGCGCGGGCAGCGCCTGCGATCTCATCCACGGTCTCGCCGCGCACCCGCATCGCCATCAACAGGCCGCCGATCTGCGCCGGGGTCGCCGCGCCGGACACGACGAGATCGAAGGCTTCGGCTGCTTCGTCCTGGCTGAGACTCTCCCCGGCCGCGACCTTGGCAATCGCGCCCCGCATATCGGCGAGGATTGCCGTCCCTGCCAGCACGGGATTAGAGGGCACCGATTGCTTCTCTCTGGCCCGGCGCTCTTGAGCGCCGCTCCACTCGGGCAAGATCGAGGAAATTCGCAAGCAGCTGATGGCCGTGCTCCGACGCGATACTCTCTGGGTGGAACTGCACGCCATGTACGGGATAGCGCTTGTGCTCCAAGCCCATGATCACACCGTCCGCCGTCTCAGCAGTGATCTCTAGCGCATCTGGCAGGCTTGCCCGCTCGACGACGAGGGAATGGTAGCGTGTGGCGGAGAAATCCTGCGGGATGCCGGCAAAGACGCCGCGCCCGCTGTGATGCACCTTGGAGAGCTTGCCATGCATCAGCGTTGGCGCCCGCACCACGCGGCCGCCATAGACCTGGCCGATGGCCTGATGGCCGAGGCAGACGCCGAGGATGGGCACGTCCGGTGCGGCGCGGGCAATAAGCTCGAGACAGATGCCGGCACGATCCGGATCGCAAGGTCCCGGCGACAGCACGATTGCTTCCGGCGCCTCCGCCAGCACCTCGTCCACGGTGATCTTGTCGTTGCGGTAGATGCGCGCCGGCGCGCCCAATTCCCCAAGGAAATGAACGAGGTTGTAGGTAAAGCTGTCGTAATTGTCGATCAGCGTCAGCATAGGCGCCGTGTTACGCCCGCGCCCCGCGCGCCGTCAAGTTTTCAGCTTTGCTTGACGTCGCTTGGCGTGAGGAACAGCTCGAGCTTGCCGCTGTTGATGGCGACATCCTTCCAGGCGCCGGCGGGGAAGCGCAGAACCACCAGCCCCGCCGTCGGCCATTTTGCCTCAAGCCGATCCTTCAGCTGCTTGGACCCCGAGCCGATCAGGTCGAGAGCGAAGGACTGGAGCTCCGGGTTGTGCCCGACGAGCAGAACCTGGCCCACACCTGCGGCCACCTCATGCAACCGATAGAGCATCTCCGCCGGCGTGCCATGATAGAGGCCGTCCTCGTAGATGATCCTGGGCTCGGTCTTCAGTTCGGGCAGCACAAGCTGAAGCGTGTCCCGCGTCCGCCGCGCCGTGGAGCACAGCACGAGATCCGGATCGAGCCCGTGCTTGGCAATCTCTTTACCCATCACCGGCGCTTCAGCCTTTCCTCTTGTATTGAGAGGCCGGTCGTGATCGGGAAGGGCCGGGTCCTTCCAACTCGATTTTGCGTGGCGCAAGAGGGTCAAGGTCAACATGGAGGCCTATTGACCCCGCTTGGCGCGCGCGGCGAAGCGCACGGCTTCCTCGGCGGCGCGGAACAGGGCCGAGGCCTTGTTCACGCATTCGTCCTGCTCTCGCTCCGGCACTGAGTCCGCGACCACGCCCGCGCCTGCCTGCACATACATGGTACCGTCCTTCACCACCGAGGTGCGCAGCACGATGCAGGAATCCATATCGCCATTGGCCGAGAAATAGCCGACGCAGCCGGCATAGATCCCGCGTTTGCCTTCTTCCAGTTCGTCGATGATCTCCATGGCGCGCACCTTCGGCGCGCCTGACACGGTGCCGGCAGGAAAGCCAGCCATCAGGGCGTCGATCGCATCGAAGCGGGGGTCGAGCCTCCCTTCAACGTTCGACACGATGTGCATCACCTGGCTGTAATATTCGAGGAAGAAAGAATCGGTGACGCGCACGCTGCCGACCTCGGTCACACGACCCACATCGTTTCGCCCAAGGTCAAGCAGCATCAGATGCTCGGCGCGCTCCTTGGCATCGGCGAGCAGCTCGTTAGCCAGCGCCACGTCCTGCTCCGGCGTGGCGCCACGGGGCCGCGTGCCGGCGATAGGCCGGATGGTGACGACGCCATCGCGCACCCGCACCAGAATTTCAGGGCTCGAGCCCACCACGGCAAATCCATCGAAGTTGAGGTAGTAGAGGAAGGGCGAGGGGTTGACACGCCGGAGCGCCCGGTACAGCGAGAAGGAAGGGAGGGTGAACGGCGCCTCGAAACACTGGCTCAACACCACCTGGAAGATGTCGCCGGCCGCGATGTAGTCCTTGGCGCGCGCGACTTTCTGCATATACGTCGCGGGCATCACGCTTGGTTCCAGCTCAGGATGCACGGCCTCAGCATCGAGATCGCTCACATGAGGCAAAGGCTGCTCCAGCCGCTCGATGACGATATTCAGCCGGTCCGCCGCCCGCGTATAGGCCGCCTTGGCGCTAACCCCTGGCGCCGGCCTCACCGGCGTCACCACGGTCATTTCGTCCTTCACCGTGTCGAAGATGACGATTAGCGTCGGCCGCACCAGAATGCTGTCGGGAAGCCCGAGAGAGTCCGGCTTGGTCACGGGCAGATGCTCAATTAGCCTGACCGTGTCGTAGCCCATATAGCCGAAGATGCCGGCGGCCATCGGCGGCAGCTCAGGCGGGAGTTTGATTGCTGACTCCGCCAGCAATGCGCGCAGCGACTGCAGTGTCGGCAACGGTGAGGGGCCGAAGGCCGCGGCATCGGCGATCGGCGTCCGGTTCACCTCGGCCCTTCCGCCATGCGCCCGCCAGATCAGATCTGGCTCACACCCGATGATGGAGTAACGGCCGCGCACGGCACCCCCCTGGACCGATTCCAACAGAAAGCTGTTTGGCCGTTCGTGGGCGAGCTTGAGCATGGCCGAGACCGGGGTCTCGAGATCGGCGACGAGCCGCGTCCATGCCACCTGCGGCGTGCCGGCATCATAGAGGCGGGCGAAGGTCGTGAAGTCGGGCTCGATCGGAGCGCCACCTTGCTGCGGTAACGGCGTGACGGAGGTGGCCGAAGCCGGGCTCATTGCTCTTCAGTGCCGCCCGCGAGTTTGGCCAAGGCCTGCCGATTTATGGTGACGCCATAGCGGGCCTCAAGCGCGGAGAAATATTCGCCAACGATGTCTTCGCCGATGAAGTTTTTGATCTGGCGCTTCAAGGCCTCCAGACTCGGCCCCTCGAGTGGAGGAGCGGCAGTGATCTTGTCCACTTGGAACAAGATGCGTCCTTCGTCGACGCCGGATGGCG